>JAEINW010000099.1 GCA_016342715.1 Salinivirgaceae bacterium
ACCACTAATATACTCATTAACAAATTGTTAAGCAAGATATCCTTTAGTTATTTTCTCGCAAATCGCTCAATCTAGGTCTTTATTAATTTCTTCAACTACATTACCTTTCTTAATTTGCTTTGATATATTATTTAAGTCGAGAATAAAAACATACTCATTATCCGTTTTTATAAGACCCGAGATTAACTTATTCTTTCTTTTTTCTGTTTCCAAAGAAAATGGAACAATTTCCTCGTTGATAAACTCTGAAATATCTCCCATAGAATTTATCAATATTCCAAATTCAGAACAATTTTTATTTTCAATACTTTTTATAACCAGCACCCCAAAATCAAGATTTGAATACGAAGATGACATACCTAACATTTTGCGAATATTAAGCACCGGTAATATATAATCGTTTACACTTCGTAAACCGCGAATGGCCAGATTCCCTTCTTTAGTTAAATTAAAACTTTTTGGTTCCAAAAGTTTAACAACATTTGTCATTCGAATTGCAAATGTTTTCGAGCCTAACTTAAATGTTATAAAAGGTGTTGTTTGAGGTAAATTATTTCCCATAGCACTCATCTTTTTTGGTTAGTAAATAGACTATTTTATGTTATATATCAACACATTAAAAAATAAATACGCGCACTATAAAGTGTCAAAATAAAAACAAACACTTAAAAAAACAATACCAAAAATGTATTAAACCATATTCTTTCCATGAGAAAATACAAATTCAGTATATTAATAATGCCAGACACTTTGTTACTTAAGTAACTAATATAGAACTTTTTTTAATATAATTTATATTTCGTCTGTGTGTTAATGTCGTTTTTTACAAAAACAGATGTATATCATAAAAAAACATGTGCCCTGCAAGCAACATTAGATTATAGCCATAAGCTCTAAACTACAGAAACAAAATTATTTACTCTTGCCTATTTGAAATAAAAGTTCAATATTAGTACTTTTAGCATAAATTATTCTTAACGGTTGTTTTTCAACATTGCCAGAATATTTATTTAAAAGGTTTAAAAAATTATGATATGAAAAGAGATAAAAGTATTTTTATTAATAAAAGAACATTTTTTGATTCAGGCGCTACCAAATCATATGACTTTAGAATTGAACAACTAAAAATATTTAAAAAAGCTATAACGCAAAACGAAAGTAAGATACTTGATGCTCTTTACAAGGATTTTAAAAAGCCAAGATTTGAAGCATTTACCAGTGAGGTTGGTTTTCTGTATGAAGAAATAAACTTTGCCATTAAGCATTTAAAAAAATGGATGAAACCCGACAAAGTTGCCACTCCCCTAGTGTTGGAATTATCAAAAAGTAAAATAGTTAAAGAACCCCTGGGCGTAATTCTTATTATTGGTCCATGGAATTATCCCTTTCAATTATTATTATCGCCCTTGGTTGGAGCTATTGCTGCAGGAAATTGCTCCGTAATAAAACCAAGTAACGAAACACCCCACGTTGCTAAAATTGTAGAAGAAATTATTAATCAAACTTTTGATTCAAATTACATTAGTGTGGTGCAAGGTCCAGGTAGAACCGTTGGAAATGCATTAATTGAAGAATTCAACTGGAACCATATATTCTTTACTGGCAGTCCGCAGGTTGGCAAACAAGTAGCTAAAATGGCCGCTAATCATTTAAGCCCTGTAACTTTAGAATTGGGTGGGAAAAGCCCAGCTATTATTGATGAAAATGTAGATATTGATATAGCAGCCAAACGTGTGGTATTTGGGAAATTTTTTAATGCCGGTCAAACCTGCGTATGCCCCGATTATGTATTGGTACACGAATCAAAAAAACAAGAATTCATTTTAAAAGCAAAAAAATATATCCAAGAATTTTATGGCGATAACCCTCTCGTTTCAAAAGATCTAACTCATATTGTAAACTCAAAAAGGTTTAATGTATTAAGCAATTACTTAAATGATGGCAAGATAGTTCATGGGGGCAAATTTGATGAAGAAAATAAAGTTATTGAGCCAACTTTATTAGATGATATTACCTTTGATATGAAAGTTATGCAGGAAGAAATATTCGGACCTATTCTGCCCATTTTAACTTGGAATACAAAAGAAGACTTAATTGATAAAGTTCGCAAAAATAGATATCCACTGGCCTGCTATATTTTTACAGAAAATAAATCCTTTAAAAAGTTCATTATTAATAGAATTGAATTTGGAGGAGGTTCAGTAAATAACACTTTAGTGCATTTAGTAAATCCCAAATTACCATTTGGGGGCGTTGGGAATAGTGGAATGGGAAATTATCATGGTAAATATAGTTTCGAAACTTTTTCACATAAAAAAAGCATTTTAGAATCACCCACTAAACTAGATTTACCCTTGCGTTACCCACCCTACAGTGATAAAAAAATGAAAATTGGGAAATGGTTTTTCAAATAATATTAAATTTGTAATAATGAAACACTTACTTATTGTAGTTTCTATTATTTTATGTAATCAGCTATTTAGTCAAACTGAATGGGAATTAAAAAAAGATAATAAAAACATAAAAATTTATACACGGGAAATTAACGGATCACCGTTTAAAGAATTTAAAGCCCAAGGATTGCTAAATGGTTCGGCCGAAAAAGTAATACAAATTCTTAAAGCGCCTGATTCATACATTAACTGGATGCCCGATTGTGCAAATGCATATTTAATTTCAAGGAATTCTGAAAATAGTCATACGCACTATATTGAAAATAAAGCGCCATGGCCAGTTTCTAATCGCGACATGGTGCTTCGCTCTGATTATGAGAAACTAGCCAACCAAGGCTATTTCATTAAGATTAGCTCTCAACCCAATGTAGCATCCATTAATAAGGGCATTGTACGAATTGAAAAATTAAGTGGCTTTTGGCTCATTGAACCAAAGGATTCTAACAAAGTAAGCATCACCTATCAAATTCATACTGATCCAAATGGAGAGATTCCATCGTCGATTATGAATGCATTTATTGTTGAATCGCCCTTTAAGACACTCATCGAAATTCAAAAATTATTAGAAAATTGACATAAAAAAAACCGGAGAAAGCAAGATATTTATTTACGGATAAATTAGTTTGCTTTCTCCGGCAGTGTCGTACAAATTATCTCTATATATTTTAATGTTTTATAATATTAAAGCTTAATTACAATTCGAAGATAGAACCCAAATATGTAGAAAATCTGTTGATTTCATTTTACAGTAACTATTTTTATTGTTCAAGAATGTTTTTGAAACTCTCAACCCAATAATCATCGGCATTTAAAGCCGGAACTAAAAATAATTTTTCTCCTCCATTTTTTTTAAAATCTTGTGTATATTCAATAGCAACTTCATGTATTGTTTCTAAACAATCGGAAATAAATGAGGGACAAATTACCATAACTTTCTTTTTCCCTTGTGTCACCAGATTCTCTAAAATTTCATCGCTAAATGGCGATAGCCAGTTTTTAGATAAGCGGCTTTGGAAGCCAACAGAATATTTTTCAATAGACAAATCTAACTTATCAGCCAATATTTTACTCAATGCATAACACTGCGCTCGATAACAAAATTTATTGTCAGTTATTGGCTTTAGAGTACATTCCTCAACCGAACAAGAATTGCAATTATAGGCAGCATAAACCTGACTTAATGGTAAGCCGTGAAAGCTTATAAGCACATGATCATATTCATTTGGATTATATGAGGCAACTTTGTTGTGCAAGGCTTCAATGTATGCTGGTTGATGCCAAAAATCATTTACAAATTTTATATTCGGAATATTTTCCCATTTTTTCATGATTCGGCAAACTTCTTCAACCGATGAACTTGTTGTAGATGAAGCATTTTGAGGATACACTGGACAAACTGTAATTTCAGAATAATTTTTTTGCTTTATTTCATTTAATACAGAAGCTAAACTCGGATTTCCATAGCGCATGGCAAAATAAACATCGGCCTCATTAGCATATAATTTTTGCAGTTTTTCTTTTAAGCGATTGCTATAATCAATTAGAGGCGAACCATTTTTAGTCCAAATCTCTTTATATTTCGCAGCCGATTTTGGGGCTCTAAATGGAGCAATAATTCCATAAACCAATAAATATCGAAAAAAAGCAGGAATATTAATCACACGCTTATCAACTAAAAACTGCTTTAAATATTTTCGTACATCTTTAGTTTTATAAGAATCAGGCGATCCTATATTTATAAGTAAAACTGCTCTGCTTGCGTTCATTTTATGTATTGTATTATATTATTTTCTCAGGGCAAATAATCCCACAGAAACAACAATTATTAAGGTTGAAATGCCAAAATAAATAAATGAATATTTAAATTTTTTATCAGAAATTGCCGTACGCTTAATAAACAAATTCCCAATTATACACAAAATAACAACAAACATCATGTTTGAAAAATGCTGAATGGCCCAAAATCTCAGATTTGAATAACGCATGGCCTCGGCAGCAGAAATAAGTTCAGCTGGTTTTTGCAAAAAGAAATATAAAATAACTCCTAACAAAAGATCAATGTAAAGAAGTACTAAAAATATCTTACTAAATCGATTATCGAAGCTTCCATATTCTTTTTTCTTTAACCAACCAATTAACGAATGAATAGTAATTCCAATAGCTGTAGCTAAAAACACTACACTAAATATTACATGAAATTTTATGAAATATGGGTAAATCTGATACATGAATTTACAGTTTTAGTTATCAAGCAATTTATTCCTTTTATAAGAAAGTTCATAGTTTTTTTCTTCAGCACTCTCTGGCTTAGCCGAATAGTTACATTCCCATTCTGCATTTGGTGTCATACTTACTAAAAAAACTCTGTATAAAAAGCATTTGTTTCGTGATTGTATGTATAACTAAATGTTAAATTAATTCCTTCTCCAAACCAATATTTACCAGCATCCATTTTAAATTATTCATTTACTTCTGGTGGTTTTCTTGAATGATAAAATACGTAACAATATTTGCCAGATATCTGACCGGCAAAGAAAACGGTTACAAATATTAAAATGTTTATAAAACGGGTCTCTATTCCTGAAATATATCTCAACCCAATTGATATAAAAACGGGTATATGAATAGATGCAAACCAAGCAAACGAAAATTTTCGTGTTGACTTTCTCCAAAAACCAAATGGAATATTAACAAAATATACAATCGATGCAATTAGATACAACATAATTGCTTAATTATTAATCACAAAATCGGCCATTTGTTTGCCTTGTTTCACCCTGTCAGCCATTCCGATACCATCGTATAGGTTTCCACCAATAAATAATCCTGGATACTCTTTCTGAATAGATTTTACCGCAGCAAAGCGTTCTTTACTTTCTTTTCCATATTGTGGTATAGCTCTATTATGATGTGAAATTTCGAACAAATCGGGATTAAAATTCTCTACTCCCATTAGTTCTTTAAATTCCTTCTCCACAAGTTTTTTTATTTTTTCGTCAGAAAGTTTAGTGAGTTCGGGCCTACGTGCTCCCCCAACAAATACCGAAATTAGTGCCCCTCCTTCGGGCGCTCTGCCTTCAAACAACGATGACATATACATTACCCCCAAAATATCACGTTTCTCTTTGTGAGGAATCAATCCACCAAAACCATCTAAGGATACTCCTTCCCATTTATTAAATCCTATAGCAACCTCAACTACTGGTGCGTAAAATACATTTTGAACATCTTTAATCAAATCCTTTTCAACAAATGGCAGTAAATTCTCCAATTGAAAAGCAGGAGTAGTTGTTATAATTTTATCAGATTGAAATTCAAGAGGCTCCTTATTTGCATTAAATAGTTTTACTGAATAACCCTTATCAAGCTTTCCAACCTCTATGTTAGTTGCACCCAATATAAATTTTTCTTCTCCAATACGCTTATAAATTGCATCGGCAAGTTTTGACAAACCACCTTTAATGGTGAATATTTTGCGCGTAGCTTTTTTATCTCTTTCTGATGTTTTAATGAACTTCTTTTTTATAGCCCCACCAATAAAACTTCCATAATCTTGTTCCAGATTATATAGTTTTGGTAAAGCATATTTTGGTACTAAATATGAAGGATCACCAGCATAAACTCCTAAAATAAAAGGATCGATGGCATAGTCCAAAAAGCTTTGTCCCATTCTACGTTTCACCAATTCAGCCAAGGTTTCATTATCATTGGTTCCCGGTTTGCGAAAAGGTTCCCCTAAAAGTCTAAGTTTATCCTTAAAGCTAAATAAAGGAGTGGTAACACCTTGACTTAAACCAGCAGGTAAAGGTTGCCATTTAGCATTGTGCAAAATAAAACGTTTATCAACAATTTTATTTCCCACTTCAATTTCACAATCGGGATGCAAATCTTCAATTAATTCGGCTATTTCAACCGAACCCAAAATACCAGTATTTGGACCTTTCTCAAATAAAAAACCATTTTTAGCATCGGTTTGAATAACTCCACCAACATGTGAATTTGGATCAATTACCAATACTTTTTTTCCAGATTTATGTATGTAGTATGAAGTAGTAAGACCTGTTAATCCAGCTCCTAAAACAATTATATCGTATTTGTTTTCCATGTTTGTCAAAATAAAGCTTAGTCGTTAAAAAATCGTTTTTATTAATTGTTACTCGTTACACGTTGCTTATTACTTGTTACTCGTTACTTGATACTCATTACTCGTTACTTGATACTCATTACATCATACAAAAACCGTACTCAACTAATATACAACTACATCTTTAAATAGTTTTTGAATACATGTTCATATTTTCGGCCAAATTTGGATCAAAAGTCATGGCAATATTTCTAACCACCATCATTCCCGATTCTGTGACCGTTAACTTATTTCCATCGATATTCATTAAATTATCATCTAAAAATTCATTGAATTTACTCTCATCAAATTGGCAAATTCGCTTAATTTCAGCCACGCTTAATTTAAAATCTTGAGCAATCTTTTCAAAATTTAATAAACCATTGCACATAATTTCATTTATCAATTGACGAATCACCTTTTCTTCAATACTTAGCTCGTATCCTTTTACAATAGCGAAACCCGTCTCTTTAATTAATTTTATATATTCCGAGGTAGTTTTTGAACTTTGAAAATAAGCATCGTGTAATTGGTTAATACCAGAAGAACCAAAGGAGTAAACTTGCCCTGTAGTTTCCTTTGTACAATATCCCTGAAAGTTACGATGCAACATTTTTTCTTTTTTAGCCACCGCTAATTCGTCGTTAGGCAAGGCAAAATGATCCATTCCAATAGCTTCGTAACCTGAATTAATAATCGCATCATAACCCGATAGCAACATTTCTAACTTCTCTTCAGGCGAAGGTAAGCCATGCTCTTCTAACAATTTTTGGGCTGATTTTACCCAAGGAACATGTGCGTATGAAAAAGTCACCAAGCGATCGGGACGGATTTCAATGGCTTTTTTAATATTTTCTAAATAGCTTTCCTTTGTTTGCAAGGGCAAGCCATAAATTAAATCAATATTAACCCCCTCAAATCCGGCATCACGGCAATCTGCTACAATCTCCTCAATAGGATATTTAGGCTTGGCACGATTCACAATTTCAAGAACCTTTTCATTAAAATCCTGAACTCCCAAACTTATTCTGTTAAATCCAACTGAACGGAGCTTATTAATGTAATCTTTTGAAATATATGCCGGACTACATTCCATGGCTATTTCGGCATTTTCAGCCAAAGTAAACATGCCTCTCAGCCTTACCATAACCTCTTCGATAAATCGGAATGCTACGGAGTTTGGCGTGCCTCCACCCCAATGAATTTGAGTTACTTTACGATCTTTTGAGAGCAAAGCGCCCACATTATCAATTTCGGTGAGCATGGATTTAAAATACAATTCAACCACACTCATTTTTAACATTTCGTCGGTGTTGCATCCACAAAAGTGACACAATTGAGGACAAAAAGGAACATGAAAATACAAAGAAATATTCTCAGGTTGCTCACTGTTTGATTTAACCAAAACCGATTTAAAGTTTTCAAGCGAAGTTTTCTCTGTAAAGAAATTTGCCGGTGGATAACTTGTATATCGGGGTCCTGGACGGTTATATTTAAGTAAAAGTTCTTTTAACATGTCTATCGTTTCCAATTAGCATTTTTTACCCAGTTTGTTAAAAACTGAGCATTTTCGTATGGAATTCCTGGCATAAAACCATGCCCTAAATTGAAAATCCAATTTTTATGTTCTGCACCAAATTCAATATATGTATTCAATTTTTCCTCAATGGCGTCTTGCCCTGCATATAAAATTCTCGGATCCAGATTCCCTTGCAATCCAATTTCAGGATGCACCAGTTTCCTAGCCTCTGTCAATTCAATTTGCCAATCGATACTAACGAAATCGCAATCTTCGGGAGTTAAATATTTTAAACCTGTACTTAATCCTTTAGGGAAAAATATGAATGGAACTTTTCGTGCACGTGCGGCAGCTGCCATTTTCTTAACCGATGGCATAAACAATTCGTTGTATAAATCGGTAGGAATTAATCCTGCATGGGTTTCAAACAATTGAAATACATCAATTTTATGATCGGCTTGTTTATTTAAATATTCAATGGATAATTCCGTTAATGCATCAATTATTTTTTTTGTTTCCTTTTTGTTGCTGTAAATAAAATTAATGGCATCAGGAAAGGCGTGATTGGTACTCAAGCCTTGAATCATGTAACACAATACGGTAAGAGGACCGCCACAAAATCCAATTAATGGAATATCTACCGGGCGCTTTTCAATAATTGCATCAATGGCATTGTAAATATAATTCAGTTTGCTGCCATCTGGATTTAACTTGCTCGATGGATTTGAAACATCCTTTAATGGCTTTGAAAATATGGGTCCACGATCGGTAAAATCTAGTCCCATTCCCATAGCATAAGGAATCACCAATATATCGGAAAATAAAATAGCCGCATCGGTTCCTAAATCGTGAATTGGTAATAAAGTTACATCGGCTGCCAACTGCGGGTCTTGCATCATTTCCCAAAAAGTATGATTTTCTTTAAGAGCTAAATACGATGGCAAAACTCTCCCGGCCTGACGCATAAACCAAACAGGAGGCCTGCTATGAGGCTTCCCGTTTATAGTATCTAAAAATATTGAATTCATTGTTTAAAAATTAGTAATGAGTAATGAGATTAAGAGCCGAGAAAAATAAAAACATAATTACAACTTATTCTTTTGTCAATCAGTTATTTATATACTTTTACCCTAAAACCTTGCAACCTTAATTACAATTGTTGCAATGCGTTAAAATTTGCCTGAATGGTTTGCTTTATTTCTTCATCGGTTTGAACATAGGAAACAAAAGCACATTCATATTGCGATGGAGCTAAATAAATACCACTCTCCAATGCTAATTTGAAATACCTAGCATACTTCTCAGCATCCGAATTCATAGCCGTTTCAAAAGAATCTACTTTTTCTTCATCAGTAAAAAATAAAGTCATCATGGAACCTACCCTGTTAATTACGCCATTTACACCAGCTTCTTTTAAGTTGCTTTCAATACCACCCGCTAACATTTTAGCTTTTCTGTCTAATTCAGTATAAATATCTGGATTCTCATTTAATTCTGTTAACATAGCATATCCTGCATGCATAGCTAATGGATTTCCTGACAAGGTTCCTGCTTGATACACCGAACCTTTTGGCGCTAAATGCTCCATTATTTCTTTTCTTCCGCCATAAGCTCCAACAGGTAAACCACCACCGATAATTTTACCAAGAGTCGTTAAATCAGGCGTTACACCAAAATATTCCTGAGCACCGCCTTTGGCTAAACGGAATCCAGTAATTACCTCATCAAAAATTAGCAAGGCTCCATATTTTGTAGCCAAATCACGCAATCCTTTTAAGAATCCTTCATTTGGAGGAACAACACCCATATTTCCAGCAACTGGCTCTACAATAATAGCAGCCACTTGGTTTTCGTATTGCTTAAACAAGGTTTCAACCGATTCTAAGTCGTTATATTTTGCTGATAAGGTATCTTTTGCGGTTCCTTTGGTTACACCAGGACTATCGGGTAAACCTAGTGTTATTGCACCTGAACCAGCTTTAATTAAAAAGCTATCGGCATGACCATGATAGTTGCCTTCAAATTTGATAAACATTTCGCGATTGGTATATCCTCTAGCCAAACGCAAAGCACTCATAGTAGCTTCTGTTCCTGAATTTACCATACGTACAATATCAATAGAAGGGACCATATCTACTATTAATTCAGCAACCTTAGTTTCAATTACAGTGGGTGCACCATAACTAGTTCCTCTTTCTGCAGCATCTTTTATGGCTTCAATAACTTTTGGAAAAGCGTGACCTAAAATTAATGGTCCCCATGAAGAAACATAATCAATGTATTCGTTTCCATCAATATCGTAAATTTTGGAACCTTTACCGTGACTAATGTAAACTGGATTTAATTTTACGCTTTTAAAAGCTCTAACGGGTGAATTTACTCCACCTGGAATATATTTATTTGCCTTTTCGAATTCGACAACTGATTTAGTATTATTCATTGTTGTATAGTTTAGTTAAGAAAATAATATCCTTTCGCACACCCCTAAATCCCTTAAAGGGGACAACGCACATGATTTACCCTTTTGGGGGCCAGAGGAGTAACGTTGGCAAAATAATTAACATGATTTCACTAACAAAACGACATTGGTTTATAGTTTGCCAATGATATCTTGTGTGTGATAAGATAAAATAATATCGGCTCCTGCACGCTTAATAGATGTTAAAATTTCTTTTACCATGCGTTCTTCATCAATCCAACCATTGGCTGCAGCTGCCTTTACCATAGAGAATTCACCACTTACATTATAAGCTGCAATTGGAATGTTAAATTCATCTTTGGTTCTACGAATTACATCTAAATAACTCAAGGCTGGTTTTACCATTACAATGTCAGCACCTTCGTCAATATCGAGTTCTATTTCGCGCATGGCTTCATCGGAATTCGCAGGATTCATTTGGTAAGTGGCACGATTTCCGAATTTTGGAGCACTTTCCGCAGCATCTCTAAATGGGCCATAAAATGCTGATGCATATTTTGCCGAATATGACATAATTGGCATGTTATAAAAACCCGCATTATCTAAAGCTATTCTCATATGCCCAACACGTCCATCCATCATATCGCTTGGAGCAACCATATCGACTCCTACACGAGCAAATGAAAGGGCTTGTTTTGATAAGGTTTCCAAAGTCAAATCGTTGTGAACATCGCCATCAACAATGGTTCCGCAATGTCCGTGTGTAGTATATTCACAATTACAGATATCTGCAATAATAAACATTTCAGGTATAGCTTTTTTTATGGCAATAATTGCTCGTTGAACAATTGCATCGTCGTGTGTGGCCACTAAACCTGTCTCATCTTTTGTTTCAGGAATGCCAAATAAAAGAATAGACTTTACTCCTTTTTGATACAAATCTTTACAATATTCAACCATCACATCCACCGATAATTGATAATTACCAGGCATTGATTTGATAGGATTTTTAACTTTTGTCCCCGAATACGCGAACAGTGGCATTACTAAATCAACAGGACGCAATATGGTTTCTTCAACCATGTTTCTTAATGTTTCGCTTTGGCGAAGTCTTCTAAGTCTAGTTATAGGGAAACTCATCTTTGTAATTTTTAGTTTATTATATATTTTTTTATGTATTGTAATAATTTTCAATTTCGTTTACCATTATTTCGATATTTGGTATAGATGGCGTAAATGCAGGTTTTATTCCAACATCTTCCATCGCCTGCTTGGTAACAATTCCTATGGGTATAGCTTTTATTAATTTTAAATTGACAGTATTGGAAATGGAATTTACAAAGCCACGAACCGCCGATGGACTTAAAAACAAAACAAGATCGTAAACATCTTTCTGTAAAATGTCTGACAATTCATTATTTATTGCTTTCGATTCAATGGTGTTGTAAACAACAAGCTTTTTGAATGAATGATTTACATTTACCGCATTTTCAATATTTTTCATGGTAAGATTTCCGGTAGGATATAAAAACTTTTGCGTTTTATCATTAATAAATTCGTCTAGCTGTTTAGCAAACGCATTGGAATCTTGGCTTTCACCATTAAAATCGGCTTTAATGCCATAGGTTTCAAGTTCGGCATAGGTTGCATTGCCAATAACTGCAAATTTAAATTTATGAAAATTAAAATTTATGAAAAGTTTTACGATCCAGTAAAAGAAATACTTAACACCATTGGTACTTGTAAAAACAATCCAGTTGTATGTTTCAAGCTCCGACAATTCTTTTAAAATAACTTGCGAATTATCATTAGCTGGATGAATGCTTATTAAAGGAAAATTAGCCACTTGTGCCCCTTTAGGTTCTAGCAGAGTTTTAAATTTTTCTGCTTTATCCTCGGCACAGGTAGTAATAAATATTTTCTCGTTTAATATCGACATTTTCTAACTATTATTTTCATTTCTGATTCTATCTAAAAGTTCTTTTGAACCTTTTGAAATAAAATAATCGGCCAATTCGGAAGCAATTTTATCTGCTTCAGAAAATTTACCACTAAGCTCATGCTCCAAAACATTGGTTCCATCAACGTATGCCATAAATCCTTTTAAGGTATAATTCTCGCCATCGACTATTGAGAAACAGCCAATTGGAATTTGACAGCCCCCTTCAAGTTTTCTAAGAAAAATACGTTCGGCGTTAGTAGTTTTGAAAGTTAGCTCATCATTAATACCATTAATTACCTGATCAACATCAGCATCACCAATTTTAGTTTCAATGGCAATTGCTCCTTGTGAAACAGCTGGTAAAATATTTTCAATATCCAATATTTCGCTAATGTATTTATCAAGACCTATACGTTGCAGACCTGTTGCTGCCATTAACATGGCATCGCAATAACCTTCTTCCATTTTGCGCAAACGCGTATTTACATTTCCGCGAATATCAATAATATTAAAATTGCGATTGAATTTAAGTAATTGCGCTTTACGACGAAGACTTGAGGTTGCAATTTTCATATCTGGAGTTAAATCCTTCAATTGATAACCTTTCGCACTCACCAATGCATCACGGACTTCACCTCTTGGCAACACTCCCCCAATTTTTAATCCTTCAGGTAACAAGGTGGGTAAATCTTTCAAACTATGCACAGCTAAATCCACTTCTCCACGAAACATAGCCTCTTCCAATTCCTTAGTAAATAAACCTTTATCACCAATTTTTGAAAGTGCCACATCTAAAATTTTATCACCTTTTGAGTGAATGATTACTATTTCAGCTGCAATATTTGGGTACTTATTTTCAATGGATTCTTTTACTTTTTCGGCTTGATAAAGAGCTAATTGACTCCCTCTGGTGCCAATTTTAATTGTTTCAAGATTCATATAGATATTTGTTATTTATTTTAGTGCCAATAAGTTAGGAAATTATTTCAATTCGAACAACTCATTTAACACTTTTATGTATTCCATTTTACGACCATTATTGGTAACTTCTTTTAGATTTTTAATTAGAAGTCTGGTATATTTTTCAGTAATATGAGTACCATAACTATCCACAAGTGATGAACTACCATTGGTTTTGTTAATTCTTTTAAATCCTTCTAATTCCGATTGATTAACGGTTGAAAAGTTAGTTTTTATGGCAGCTATCAAAGAGGATAAA
The DNA here is from genome assembly GCA_016342715.1 of Salinivirgaceae bacterium. Taxonomy (GTDB): domain Bacteria; phylum Bacteroidota; class Bacteroidia; order Bacteroidales; family SZUA-534; genus JAEINW01. The sequence continues at coordinate 13,676 of JAEINW010000099.1, forward strand.
TTCCGAGTAGATAACCAGTCGCTATATTCTTCAATATACTCATTAACCACACCGTCAATCTTTGCAACCATTTTTTTCCTTTTTTCATTATTGGCAGTTACAATTTCTTGCAAATCGTCCACATCATAGACTAAGGTATTTTCAACTTCAGCAACACTATGCGAAACATTTCTGGGAACCGATAAATCAATAAATAATTGTTTCTGCCCATTTCTGTTCTTATTAATTCTTTCAACCATAGCCTTGTCGATTAAGGCCGTTTGAGAAGCTGTTGACACAATCACAATATCACTAAATTGCAATTGAGATTCCAATTGATGAAAGGCTAATGATTGAATTTTATATTTTTCGGCAAGATGCTGCGCCTTTTCAGCTGTTCTATTTGTGATTACAATATTTTTACAGCCTTTTTTTACTAAACTTTTTAGAGTAAGTGTTCCGGTTTCGCCAGCTCCAACAATAAACACATTGCATGTAGTAATATCGTCAAAAACTGAAAGACACTTTTCTACTCCTGCATATGAAACAGAAAAAGCCCCTTCATTCATTTTTGTTTTAGTTCGAATCTTTTTATTTACTTCCAACGATTTTGTAAATAAACGCGTAAGTTCAGTGTCAGAAATTTCGTTATCGATACTGATTTGTAAAGCTGTTTTAACTTGACCTACAATTTGGTCTTCGCCTAAAATCATTGAATTAGCACCCGACACCACATAAAATAAATGTTTGAAAGCATCATTCTCCGATTTTAAATAAAAATACTCCCGAACGGCTCCATCTACCCCACAAAACTCTTTTAAACTTCTTAACATAAACATAAAAGCTGCTGACTCGCAACAGTCTTCCATATGAAAATAAAACTCCGATCTATTACATGTTGATAAAACTACCAAGCCCGAGAAACCCTCTTTAGCACTAAGCTTTTGGCTGAATTCAATAATTTTTTTATCGTTAAATGAGAATTTTTCTCTTATGTCAATTGGTGATGTTTTATAGTTTATTCCAAGTACCCCTATCATATGCTCCATTTTGTTACGAACCCAATGTAAAAATGAAACTTGTAGAAATTCTGTTGTTTTAACTGAATCTAAATAAAACAATATTTTATAACGAAATATTTGAAAAATCTATGGCAAAGCAATGTTGTTTTTCTTTGAAAGAATAGTTGATAGTAATTGAGTAATAATTGCAAATTTTGCTTACTATCTCTAAGCCCAAACCGTTGCTTGTAGAGCCATTTGTTCCTCTAACAAAACGAGTAAAAATATGCTCTTCAGGAAAAGGTAACCGTTCACCATCGTTTTTAATTTGAAGCATTGGATGATGGTAGGCAACATGAATATTTCCTTCTTTTGTGCCATGAGCCACCGCATTTTTCATCAAATTGCTTACTAAAATATCTAACAATATAGGGTTAATGCTAATTGAACCTTCTGTTAATTCTGATGATACTTTAAATTCACCAGCTTCGAATAACATAGCGAAATTATTCAAATGCTTTTCAAGTATTTCGTTAACATGAATTTCTTCGAATTCATCAAAGAGATTGTTTTCAATTTTAGTAATTAAAAGTAACGATTGGTTGAGTTTCGACAATCTATCGGAAGTGGTTAAAATGGAATAAACTTCTTGCATTTCTTTTTCCGATAAATTATCAGATTGCAAAAGCATTTCAGCCTTATTCCTAATAATTGCCAAAGGTGTTTGAATTTCGTGTGAGGTGTTTGCCGTAAGCTCTTTTAGACTTTGATAATCGGATTGAATTCTATTTACTAATTTAGTTAAAACCTTATTTAGTTTATCAAATTCATCTATTTCAGTTTCTTCAAGTTTTAATTTTTCTAAACTCTTTATATCATAATTTTCAATCTTTTTTAGGCTCGAAAAGAAGTTCGACCATACATTCCTAAAAACAAAGCGATTTAAAATATAAATCATTAATACAAAAATCATTACCATAACAATAGATGAAATGGTGATTCGCTCGATCAATTTATCAGACGATAACAGTGATTTATAAATGCTAATTTTACGATTAACATTTACCGATTTATAGGTGAATTTTAAGGAACGATGAGGCACATACCTCTTTTGAATTTTATCATACAGCACCGTATCGGAAAATTGTGGATGTTGAACGTAGGAAGCTGGCATTACTTTTATTACAACCTCGTCGCTAAATTGAGTCAATTGAAAAAGCTCTTCGCTTTTATTAATTTTTGAAAGAACCCTGTGCATTTGGCTCACCAATTCAGTATCAATATGCTTTTTAATCATTGCCTTTGAGATATGAAAAAAAACAATGTTCCCAATAAGAAAAATAAAAATACTAACCGTAACAATTAGCAGCGTCGTTTTTGAAAGTAGCCTCATTCCATCAGAAATTTATAACCCACACCATAAACTGTTTTAATATAGTCGGTACAGCCCGCTTTAATTAATTTTTTTCTAAGATTTTTAATGTGCAAATACACAAAATCCAACGAATTCATCACATCAACATACTCACCAGCTAAATGTTCTGCTATTGATGTTTTTGAAATCACTTGGTTTTTATTAGTAATTAAATAATAAAGAATATCGTATTCGCTTTTTGTTAAATCGAGTGATGTTCCATTTATTTTAACCTCTCTACTTTGCGGATCTAAGGCTATTTCATTTAATTTAAAAATGCTATTCCCTTCAAATTTTAACCTCCGAACTAGTGAGTAAATTCTGGCATTCAATTCCGATAAATGAAAAGGCTTTACCAAATAATCATCGGCTCCAATATTTAAACCTGCAATCCGATCATCAATTGAATCGCGGGCTGAAATGATAATTATTCCTGCTTTGTTGTCTTTTGTCTTTATGATTTTTACAAGATCCAGTCCGTTTCCATCGGGCAAACCAATGTCAATTAAAAAGCAATCATAATCATAAAGCTCCAATAATTCGGTTGCTTTATCAATCGTATTTGCATAATCACAGTTTATCTTTTCGCTCTTTTTAAGATAATCAATAACCGACTGAGCCAATTCAAATTCATCCTCAACGAGTAAAACTCTCATTTTTGCTTATTTCAAGAATTCAAAATCTAAAATACATATTTTTATGATAAGAACATGGCTAACCATACACCAATAAAAGTTCCAATTACATAGCCCAATATTCCAACCAATATTCCTGGAGTTACTAACTTTTTTTGTCCCATAGATGCCGCCATAGGAGCTGCAACCGATGGTCCCATAACATTTGCTGCCGATGCTATAACCACCTCATAAACGTCAAGTTTAAATAATTTTGCTGTAGCCAAAAGGAAAACAAAGTGGAATAAAAGTATTATTGCATAAAAAGCCAAAACAGCTGGCCCAATATGAAAAATTTCTTTCAAATTTGTAGATGCTCCAATCACTGCAAGAAACACATACATCATCCACAAACCAATAGAAAATGCCGTATTCTCTAAAGCTTTAAGTGACTTAGGAAAAACATTGGCCGCCACTACCGCAAATACGGTAATAATAAGTATGCTAAGATTTAACTCTGTATGAATTAAACTTTCTAGAAAAGGCGAAATCCATTTACCCAAGCCTGCAATTAATGCAGCAATAAAAACAGAAACTGCAATTCGCTCAAAAGTAATTGGAGAAGTTTCTTCACCCTTCACAATAAGCACTTCTTCTTGATTTTCCTTTTTTGTTTTTACAAAAAAACGTGATAAAAAAAGTAGTGAGGGTACTAAAAAAAGAAACAAGGTGTACATATTCGAAACCAAATTATCAACAGCAATGGTAGCTGTAAACAATGGATTTGTACTAAAATTTAAAATTTCAGCTGCAGCAACAAAATTTACACTCCCACCTATTAATGTTGCAGCAATTACACCTGCTGTATTTCCAGCTTGTGGTCCAAGATTTATTATCCAGAAAGCCACAAAACTGCCTAAAATTACACCCACAGCACCTATTAAATAAGCAACCAATAGCTTTCCACTTTCGCGAACAATTTTTGCAATATTTGAACTGAATAATAAAAGAGGAATGGCAATGGGAATAAAATAAGTAAAAACCATATCATAAACGGCAACATTCACCTTTGGGTTTGATGCCACAGGAACAAAACCTACCATGGATAATATGGACATGGAAATCATGGTAACTAAAATACCCGATAGTTTTCCGAACCATTTTTTATGCTCAGAGTAAATACCAAATGCAGCAGCACCCAAAACAATGAATAATAGTACAAAATGATTAGATGGTGAAATTATTGATTCCAAGTTCTTTATTTTAATAATGTATTTAATTTAAATCGTTTAAAATGATCAATTTTTTTATGTGTAAATTTTGACACAAAAGCTTGATTCAACAAAAAAAGTTTGCTATTCATAGGCGGCATAAATAATGCATTGTCCATAGTAAAGGTATCCACTTTTACACCTTTAAAATTCAACTTACAAACCGACAGCTCATAACCTGTCCCTGTTTTATTTTCGTACAAAAGTGGTAAGCCTTGTGTTCTACAAATAATTGGGCGCGAATTATAAATTTGGCATTCTCCATTTTTTAAAAACCTGCACGATTTTCCAAACTTTTGACTCCATTTAAACTTTGGCAGATTTTTCCCAACGAGTTCTTCTTGTAAGGCGTAAAATTCAATGGGAAAAATATTCAAGCTTTCACAACACGAATCACAACCTTTCTTACATTCCAATTGTGAAATGTGCATGCTTGTGAATTTTTCACAAGCTTTATCAAGCTCATCTCTTAAATTATAATAGCTGCCTAAAAAAATGTCATCCATATTGCAAAATTTCGCTCAATGATAACAAAAAAACCGCTCATTGGCGGTTTTCAAAAGCTTTTATTTCACAAAATGCCTAAACTCTTTCATAAATTGGACACGTTCCCAAGATGCAGGATTATTGGCTTCTTTATAATTTAGCTTTCCTTTAAAGTCGTTTATTGATGCATAGTTTTTCTTTTTCATCCACTCTAAAACGTACTGATTCATTTCCTTAACCACATGGAGACCGTTTTTGTAAATTACCGATGCCACTTGAACTGCAGATGCTCCAGCCAATAATAATTTTACCACACTTTCACCATCGTGAACTCCTGTAGTAGCAGCAAAACTTGTTTTAACCGACCCCGACATTAATCCAATCCAACGCAAAGGCATGGCAACATCGGAATGCTCGCTAAGCACAAATGAACTTGATATTTCTTCCTTTTCAATGTCAATATCGGGCGAATAATATCTATTAAATAATACAATTCCCTTTACTCCTGTTTTGGCAAAGGTTTTGATCATTTGTCCCAATGCAGTAAAATAATGACTTATTTTAATGGTAACCGGAATCTTAACCATTTTAACCACTTTTTCAATCAGTTCCGTATACATCTGTTCAATTTCAGCAGCAGGCATTTCAGAGTGACTCGGCAAATTAAAAATATTCAATTCAATGGCATCGGCACCAGCTTTTTCAATTTCAGCAGCCAGATAAGTCCATTTTTGATTTGATACACAATTAATACTTGCAATAATTGGTATGCTAACTGCCTTTTTACTTTCTTCAATTAAGCCTAAATATTTTCTTATCAAATCTTCATGGGGTTCTTCCTCCATATAATCCATAGTTTCAGGAAAAATATAGGGTCTTCCAACCATATCTTGCTTTACCTGCTCCATTTCCATAAGAATTTCTTCTTCGAAAATCGACTTTAACACAATGGCTCCAACACCCGATTTTGATAATTCAATTACGTTTTCTAAAGTTTCTGACAAACCTGAACTTGCAGCTATAATTGGACTTGCAAGATTTAAACCTGCATAAGTTGTTGTTAAGTTGGACATATTCGTTTAATTTTAGTTTGACTACATAACAATAATCTATAAAACTTGTTCTGAAATAATATTAAATTGATCGAAGAAGAATGTAGTTTAAATTCTATTTTTTCACATTTCTGTCCGACAAATTGTTTGTATGTTTGGCTATATAGGCTGTCCAAAAAGATTTACACGAATCAAAACCACTTACAAATTGTAAGTTA
>JAEINW010000100.1 GCA_016342715.1 Salinivirgaceae bacterium
AACTCGCTTTTTTATGTAATAGATTGCGTCGCATGTGGATATATTTTAATAATTTAACATATTTACTTGCGACGGTTTGTATGGTTGTGCTAATTCTTAGGGCGTTGCCCTAAGTTGAAATATATAAGCCTTGCAGGCTAATTTTTTTGATTATTATGGGTGCTTAGTTCAAATAATTATTTGTCTATGGCTGAAAGCCATAAATAATATAGCTTAGGGCAACGCCCTAAGTTGTTTATTGTTAACAATAAGCGATGCAAGCATGAAATTTGTTTTTATGAAATTATCTACATGCATCGCAACAATTTAACATTAAATATTTAGGTGATTTTATTTAAATCCACAACTTTTCAATATGATCCGTCAAAATCCAATATTTTTACACCGTGCACATGAGTCGGGCTAATTCACTGAATTTTCTGAAAAAAAATCATTATTTAAACCCTTCGAGCGAATCGAGTGGATGGTCAATAATATATTTGGAGCCGCGGTAAAACATATAAGCCGAGGCAGCCATAAACATATGACTAATATCGAAGTAATTAAACCATTTATGTAAGGACCATTGGTTCATAAAGAACAAGGCTGCTATTGCGGCAAATGCAACAGCATAAAGAAAGCGAACGCTGCCCTTGCTTCGAGTTTTATAAAAAATAATAAGATTGAAGCTGAGTACAATAATCATAAACCCGTAAAAGGTATGAACTTCAACAAAAAAGAAATTTAATGTTGAAAATGTAATTGCAATAAAGAACAACAATTCGAATATATTAAACCACGCAAAAAATGTTCCGATGGCTGGTTTTATTATTTTTCGGGCATATTCAATCGATGCTCGTTCAACTAACATTACTGCAAACATAGAGGTTAGCCATCCGGGCAATTTCCAGGGGTTGGCTGCTGGATTCATTTTGTTTTCAGGAATAACTTGGGTAATAAATGCTATCCATTGTTGCGATAGTTCCCATTGTGCTTTTAATGCATATAAAAAGGCATGACCAACTACTCCTCCAATGAAAGTAGCTATACCCATGGATAGAAAATAATATTTTAAATACAAGTGTACTTTATTTTTGATAGGAGATTGATTCAACTTAAAATAACCATAAAAACAAATGGCAGAAACAATAAGGTCGGTTAACACTGTAACAGGTTCGTCAATTCTTAATCCTAGTAAATTTATGCTTGTAAATTCAAATCCCATAGTCGTATAATTATTGTCACAAAAGTATCATTCTATTTAGTATTACACAAAAATCTAAGTTAAAATTGAATTTGTAATGAATTTTTGAAAAAGGAACCGTCTAAAATACAAGTGGGGCTGCCTGGGAGGCAGCCCTAAAATTTCGCACTTGATTAATTAACCCATGAAAAAGTAACAAAATGAAGTGAAGAGTGCAGATCAAATATATATAATATTTTAAAAAAAAACAAGAAAAATTTCCTTTGTTTTTTACAGTTTATATTAACAATTAATAAACAATTTGTTGAAAACCATCGTAAAAAACCGATGAAAGCCTTATGGTTTCTGATTGTTAGCGTTTTAGTATGTTCTGAAACATTATAGTTTGAATAACGCCCCTTGATAATAGAAAAAGTAAGAATGCCAACCATAAAGCATGATTTCCTAAGCTAGAATTTAGTAAATACCAAGCAGGGAAAAATACAATAAATACTGAAATAAGCATACTGTTCCGCATTTGTTTGCTTGCTGTTAACCCAATAAATATTCCATCCCAAATAAATGATGCTACCGACATTATTGGTATTAATAAAACCCAAAATTTGTATTCCATACAAGTATCAATTACTGCTGGAATATTTGTTAAGAGTTTTATTAGGCTATTGCTTCCAATAAGGTAAATAAACGAAAACAGAAATGCTAAGCCAAATCCCCATTTAAAAATTAAACTATAAAAGAGTTTTAAGCCCTTATAGTTTTTTGCACCATATAACTTTCCTGTTAAAGCCTCTGCAGCATAAGCAAATCCATCGGTTAAAAACGAAAAAATGAATAAAAACTGAAGTAAAATTGAATTGGCATCTAAGATAACAGTATTAGTAGAAGCTGATTTAGTAGTAAAAAATGTAAATACAGCTAACAAGCTGATAGTTCTAATAAATATGTCTCGGTTAACTAAAAAGAACTTTTTAATTTGTAAAAAGTTGAATATAGATTGCTTGTCTTTGTGTTTGAATATTTTTTTATAATTTTTTGTTATAAGAATAATTGCAATGAATAAGCCGGCGTATTGAGCTATAACAGTTCCTAAAGCTACTCCATTGGAATTCATATGGAATTTTTTGACAAATAATAGGCTAAAAGCAATATTAAGGACATTTATAACCAAAGCAATTACCATGGGTGTTTTAGTATTTTGCATTCCAATTAGCCATCCGGTTAAAGCATACAAACCTATGGTTGCTGGTGCTGCCCAAATGCGAATGTAAAAATAACTGCTGGCAAAATGTTCAACTTCAAGTGATCCTTTAATAAAATAGAAGGAGAGCTTTGCAATAGGATATTGTAATAGTATTAATAGTAAAGCAGCACCCAAAGCTACCAATGAGCTGCGAATTAAAATAGCATAAACTTCTTTTAAATCTCGGGCACCTAATGATTGAGCAGTGAGTCCACTAGTTCCCATTCTTAAGAACCCAAAGGCCCAGTAAATAATGTTGAAAATCATTGAACCCAGAGCAATTGCTCCCAAATATACTTTTGAATCTAAGTGACCAACTATGGCAAGATCGACCATTCCCAATAAGGGAACGGTAATATTGCTGATAATATTAGGAATGGCAAGATTCAGTATTTTGCGATTCATTCGAATGATTTAAATGTACATAAAATACAAAACGAGTGGAATAATAATTCCGATGGCGGTTAGCCAAGCTCCACGACGAGTAATCCCGTTTTTTCCTTTAACCATAAATAGGCCAGTTATTGCTAATAAAATAAGTGATACTGCAAATATATCAGCAAACCAAGTAAAGAGCCTTTTTGCATGGTTGTAATGCAGCCAATTGAATTCATGGAACACCGGTCGACGGCGTAATTTTTCTATTTGAGCTTCTCCGGTTTTAGTATTAACTATAATTGAGCCATTTTGAATGAATATTTTCATTTCAGACGAATTCGGGAAGTAGTATTTTTTATAATTGTCTTTTTCATGAATTGTTTCTAAAAATGCCATTACATTTTCTTTTTCAAGTCCAATCTGTTGAGTTAAATCTGATTTTACTGACGAGTTTTCTACTATATAATTGGGATTCCAGTCTTTTATGTGGTTTAAGCTTATCCCCGATAATCCATAAATAACTGACATGGCAAAAAAGATGTATCCTAAATCGCGATGGGTAGCTCTGTTTAATTTTCTAATTTTCATAATTGGTACTATTGAATTTTTTGTGCGGCAAATATATAAAATACAATTTTTGTTATCTGTTAACTAAATCATAAAAAAAGGTAGCAAGAAACCCTGCTACCTGTTTATTATAATAATGAGTTTTTAGTTTTTTTGTCCTATACTAGCATCACCCTCATGACCGCATTCAGCTTTTTGCTCTTCTGAGCATTCTTTACCTTCTTCTTTTATATCAGCACAATCTGGTTTTGCTTCAGTGGCTTCTTTTTTGCTGGCACAACATGGTGCAGCTGCTGTTGCATTGCTGTCTGGAATTTGTACTTCAATTTCTTTTTGAGTTTCGCATTCTTTGTATTTTGATGCTTCTAAGAAATAAGTTGAAATATATCCTATACCATTTGTGGTAATTTCTTCTTTCCAAGCAGCAATTTTTTCTAAAGTAGCATGATGATCAGCTCCTTTAGGTTGCTCCATTTCAACTTCTTCAGCTTCAGTTTTCATGGCTTCTTTAATTTCAGCTTCGTAATCTTCAAAGTAAGCTAAATCCATTTTTGTTTCACCTACAATTCCGGTAACACAAATATCGCTTCCTTCAATTTCAGCTTTAAATTGTCCCATTCCTTCTGCAGCCTCAGCATGTAAAGCTTTGCTTGGGCAAGAAGAAAACATTTTAACTCTTTTTCCGCCATGCTTGCAAACATGATCAACAGTTCCCATAACCGTTAACTCTTTGCCTACAAAATTACCTGCAACTACTAGGAAAGAATCAACAGAAATATATTCTGTCATCGTTGCGGTTTCAGTTTCAGTTGTTTCAGTTTTAGTTTTAACATTGTTGCAGCTTACCATAAATAATCCGGCAACCGTTAAAAGAAATAATGCTCTTTTCATAATAAATAAGTTTACTCTAGCTTAAAATAAATAATTGTTATTTGATTGATGTTGTATTAATTTAAATGCATAAATACAAAAAACATAGCTAATTTACAAGGTGTTTTGTACTATTTCCCATGATAAGGGGTTCTGTTAACTAAGGAACGACCTAAAGTTATTTCATCGGTGTATTCCAACTCGTCACCTACTGAAATGCCTCTTGCTAAGGTGCTTATATTTGTTTTGTATTCTGAAAGTTTTCGGTAGATATAAAAACTGGTAGTATCGCCTTCCATGTTGGTGCTTAAGGCTAATATTACTTCAGCAATGTCATTATTTTTTACCCTATCAATTAAAGTATCGATATGTAAATTCTTAGGTCCAATTCCATCCATTGGTGAAATCCTTCCTCCAAGCACATGATACAATCCTTTATATTGCGAAGTGTTTTCAATGGCAATAATTTCTTTAATTGATTCCACTACACATATTAAGGATTCATCGCGATTTGGATTTTTGCAAATAGAACACAATTCTTCTTCTGAGATATTGTGGCAGAGTTTGCATATTTTAATTTCTAGTTTCATTTCTTGCAGCGCATGTGCAAAAGCTAGCGTTTCATCTTCCGGTTGATTTAGTAAGTGTAATACCAATCGTAAGGCCGTTTTTTTTCCAATTCCAGGAAGTTTTGAGAATTCATTAACCGCATTCTCTAATAAGCGCGAAGGAAGTTGACTTAAATCCATATTGTTTATTTAATGGTGTAAAAGTAATTACTTCTTTTATGAACTGCTATATATTCGAATCATTTTAAATAGATTTGCAGATTAAATAATGTATTATGGAACCTATTCAAATCATATTAGTTTTAATTGGATACTTTGCCGTACTTTTAATAATATCATATTTTACCGGAAAAAAAGCTGATAATGATACTTTTTTTATAGGGAATAAGAAATCGCCATGGTATGTGGTTGCCTTTGGAATGGTGGGAGCTAGTCTTTCTGGCGTTACTTTTATTTCTGTTCCAGGGTGGGTGGCATCAAGTCAATTTTCATATATGCAGATGGTGTTGGGTTATATGCTTGGTTATTTAGTTGTAGCCAATGTTTTATTACCTGTTTACTATAAATTAAATTTAACAAGTATTTATACTTATCTGGAGCAACGCTTTGGAAAAGTTTCCTATAAAACAGGAGCGTCTTTTTTCCTTTTTAGCAGGATAATAGGGGCTTCTTTCAGATTGTATTTGGTAGCAAATGTATTGCAATTAACCGTATTTAATGCCTGGCATGTTCCGTTTTGGGTAACTGTTTTAGTAACCATTCTGTTAATATGGTTGTACACATTTAAAGGAGGAATTCGTACCATTGTTTGGACCGATACTTTGCAAACCTTATTTATGTTGTTAGCTGTTGGTTTTAGTATTTATTATATCTCCGATGCAATGAATTTGGGTTTTATTGATATGCTTAAGACGATTAAAGAAAGTGAATATTCAAAGGTTTTCTTTTTTGACGATGCCCGAGAAAAATACTTTTTTGTAAAGCAGTTTTTAAGTGGCGCATTTATAACTATTGTAATGACAGGTTTAGATCAGGATATGATGCAGAAAAATTTAACTTGTAAAAACCTGAAAGAAGCAAAAAAGAACATGTATTGGTATAGTGCTGCGTTTATTCCAGCCAACTTGATGTTTATGTCATTAGGCGTTTTATTACTATTATTTGCCAAGCAGCAAGGAATAGCCTTGCCAGAGAAAGCCGATGATATTTTTCCCTTAATTGCAACACAAGGGTATTTAAAACCTATAGTTTCGGTGTTTTTTATATTGGGCTTAGTTGCAGCAGCCTATTCAAGTGCCGATTCTGCCCTAACTTCACTAACAACTTCATTTACTATTGATATTCTGGATGTTCAAAAACGCAATATATCGCAAAAACGAAAAGAAAACATTCGGAAAATTGTACATGTTTTAATATCGGTTTTATTAGGTATAGTTATTGTGGTTTTTGGAATGTTAAATAACGATAGTGTTATTAGCTCAATATTTAAATTTGCTGGATATACTTATGGTCCCTTATTAGGATTATATGCTTTTGGAATATTTACAAAGTATTCAATTAAAGATTCTTACGTATGGATAATAGCACTTTTATCGCCAATACTCTGTGTTTTATTGAATTTTTATAGCGAAAGTTTATTTTGGGGCTATGAAATTGGATTTGAATTGCTAATTTACAATGGTTTAATAACTTTTATTGGATTGTTGATTATTAAAAAGAAGAAAAACTAATTTACTACGCAACCATTTAAAAAATGGTGCCGTCTTGTTGTCGGTGTCTGGGAAATAATAATAAAAACCCAATTTAAAATGTCCGATTTGTTAAAGGATTTAGAGAGTTTGATAACGGCTTGTAAAAGAGGAAAGCCAGATGCACAGCGAAAATTGTACGAACATTTTTCAGGAAAAATGTTTGGCGTGTGTTTGCAATACTCTAAAGATTATACTGAGGCAGAAGATATCATGCAAGATGGATTCATTAAAGTATTTACAAAAATAGCTCAGTTTAATTTTAATGGTTCTTTTGAAGGATGGGTTCGACGCATTATGGTTAATTGTGCACTTGAACGATTCCGTAAGCAAAATATGTTGTATACGGTTTCTGACATTCAAGATTACGATTATAAACTTGCCTCAGAGGATGCTTTGGCGGAAATATCGAGTAAGGAATTACTGAATTTGATTCAGAAACTTTCACCACAATACAAAACGGTATTTAATTTATATGCCATTGAAGGATATTCGCATCAGGAAATTGGTGAAATGCTGAAGATTTCAGTGGGAACTTCAAAATCGAACCTTTCGAGAGCTCGGGTAATTTTACAGGATAAAGTAAAATTATTGTATAAGGAGAGAAAAAAGGATGTAAAACTAGTAGTAAAGTAAAGGATATGACATTACCATCAGAAATTGATAAGCTATTTAAGGAAGGATTGTCGGATTATTCCCAAAGGCCACCAGGATTTGTGTGGGATAATATTGAGCAAGCATTAAATAAGCAACGTTTTAAAAAACAAAGGAATGTTATGTATGCGCTTGCCGCATCACTGGCTTTACTATTGTCTTTTGGTGCAGGATACTTATTTACAAATTCTGAAACAGATACTACTTATGTGGCCCAAGTAACTGAATTAGATAACTTAAATAAAAACTTATTGGCAGATAAATCGAGTGTGACCGCAGAAGAAGTGAAGCAAAAAGAAGCTGTTAAAAACATTGAAATACCTGTTGCCATTCAAAACCAAATTAATGAAAATGTAACTTTAAATCAAATACAAGCTCTAGATAAAAAGGAAACTAAAATTGAAAAAGCAGTAAAAACGGAAGCAAAGAAAGTGCAAGCTGAGGGGATTTTATTGCCACCTATATTTGCAGATCAAGGCAATTTTGAGAATGCAAATAATTCGAGTTTTACTGATGTGCAAGTTGCTGAAGAAAGAGAATCGTTAGAGTTGATTGAAAGACAAAAGATGGATTTGGCCATGGCACTTATGAAAAGAGATCTAGTGTATGAATATAGAGAAGTTCCAATGTATCCACTTTCTGAGGGAACTGATTCAAAAGTAAAAGATTACTCCACATGGTCGGTTGGAATGAGTGCTAGTCCATTAGTGAGTTATAGAGAGGTAAATAATATTCAGACAGAATCATTAGCTAGTGCTGATATAACCTCTAATTACGAGAATAAGTATCAGAATGAAAAACCCTTAGTCTCATATTCGGCGGGTATTGATGTAAATTATAATGTTTCAAAAAGATTTAAAATTCAATCAGGAGTTTATTATTCTGAAATTGGTCAGATATCTGAAAATGTTGATGTTAATAAAAGTCGTAGTTACATCAATGATGGCGATTCGTATTATACCGTAAATACATCTATGGGTAACGTTAATATAAAAGGTACTCAAAATCAAATTGTTGATCAAATTAATACCGTCGATCGTCCAGTGGTTAATGGTGGTATTGAAGTTCCTGGAAATTATGGCTTTGAGAAATCAGCTGCAGAAACTGCCGATTTACAAACAAGTTTTGTTCAATCTTTTGAGTATTATGAAATACCTATCATTCTTAATTACAGATTAATTGACAAAAAATTGGGAGTGAATATGTCTGGTGGCTTAAGTGCAAATTTCTTATCAGGAAACAATGCATATGTTGAAGGAGATGGGGCAAGGTATAATCTGGATGCTCAATCGGAGAATTTAAATTCTGTAGGTTATAATGGTATTGTTGGATTAGCATTTGACTATCCCATATTTTCTAAATTGTATTTTAATTTTCAACCCTTATTTAAATACTCAATTAATTCAATTAGTGAAGAAAATAAGGTACATCCTTATTCATTTGGAATTTATACAGGTTTACGATATAACTTTTAAATTTTTATATAGGCTCGGTAATTTGGAATACCGGTTCTTCTTTTTGAAGGCCGGTATTTCTTTTTATTGTTTAATAAGTTTTACTGAAAGTATGTTGTTAATTTAAACTGTCAATTAATTCCTGTAATAGTTTCTTTATTTCTTTAGCGGCTTCTTTTAGCAACGGATTATCAACAGCCATCATTGAAGCTACAGGATCAATAGCTGCAATTTGTATTTGATTGGGTGCGATTTCTTGCACAACAATATTGCAAGGTAGCATGGTGCCAATTAATGGTTCAGCAAGCAAAGCTTCGTAGGCATATTTTGGATTGCAAGCACCTATTATTTTGTAACTTCGAAAATCGACATTGAGTTTTTCCCTTAATTTTGCATCAATATCAAATTCGCTTACCACACCAAAGCCAAAATTCGGAAGTGCGGTTTTTACTGCATATACGGCAATCTCAAAAGAGCTATGCATTATTGTGTTCATAGAATATTCCATAATTTTTTTATAAAAGATGATTTTTAAAATTTACAATTTAATAAGAAGTAAACAAATAACATAAAAATATGTTAAATGGGAACAATATAAATAGATATGAACAATAAAACGGCTATAATTCTAGGGGCCTCGGGTCTTGTTGGTAACGAATTGTTAATGCAACTTATTAGGGATGATTATTTTTCATTAATTAAAATTTTTGTAAGAAAAACTTTGGGTGAAAAAAGTAACAAAATTGAAGAGCATATCATTAATTTTGATGACCCGGAAAGTTGGAAAGAGAAGGTGGTAGGCGACGTTTTGTTTTCGGCATTTGGAACTACAATAAAAAAGGCAGGTAGCAAAGAGTTGCAGTATAAAATTGATTATAGCTATCAATATCAAATGGCAGCTATTGCAAAAAATAATGGAGTAAAATCATTTGTACTTGTTTCTTCTGGTGGCGCCAATTCAAAGTCAAAAATATTTTATAGTCGGATTAAAGGTGAATTGGATTGTAGTGTTTCCAAATTAGGTTTTGAAAATCTTGCAATTATCAAGCCTTCTATTTTAGTTGGAGAACGAAAAGAATTTAGGTTTGGGGAGCGCATGGCGATTAAACTCGGAATTTTTATAAGCAAGCTACCTGGGGTTAAAAAGTATAGACCCATACGAGCTGAGGACGTTGCTATGGCCATGATTAAAGCTTTTAAAAGTAATAAAAAGTATATTGAAGCTGAATATATAGAGGTTTTTAATTGGGCTAACTAAAAAGGGACTGCGGATGCAGCCCCCTGTGGTTGTAGTTGTTTAGTTGTTTAGGTATTTTAATACCTTTCCCTTGGTGTATAGTGAGTATGAAGTAATTTGTGTGATTTGTGACCCAGAGGTTTATCAAGAAACTCTTTGTAAATCTGTACTATTTCAGGGTTCTCATGCGATTTTCGTAATGGCATAGCTCCATCTTCGGCGTAAATAGCTTCCATTCTTTTCTTTCGAATTTCGGGACTGGTTGGAATAGGTTGACCACCGCCACCTAAACATCCACCAGGACAAGCCATAATTTCAACAAAGTGATATTCAGATTTACCATTTTTAAGGTTAGTCATTAATTGATGCGCATTTTCAAGACCATGAGCAATGGCACATTTTAATTCAACACCATCTAAGAATTTCCAATCATCAACCGGGTTTTCAATTAATATTGAAGCTTCTTTAATTCCTTCAATACCACGAACAGGTAGTATTTCAAGGTTTTTAAATGGAACTTCGCGACCGGTTACAATTTCATAAGCAGTACGTAATGCAGCTTCCATAACACCGCCGGTTGCACCAAATATTACTGCGGCTCCGGTTGAATTACCCATTAATTTATCAAAATTATCTTGTTCTAAATTATTGAATTCAATACCAGCTTGTTTGATCATTATTGCCAGTTCGCGAGTAGTTAAAACGTAATCGACATCTTGATAGCCACTATCGCGCATTTCAGGACGGTTCGCTTCAAATTTTTTCGCAGTACATGGCATCACAGAAACTGATACTATGTTTTCAGCTGGTATAGATCTTTTTTGAGCATAATATGTTTTTGCCAGAGCCCCGAACATTTGCTGAGGTGACTTACAAGTTGATAAGTTGTTTAAATATTCTGGGAATGTATGTTCTACAAATTTAATCCATCCTGGAGAACAGGAAGTGAACATAGGAAGTTGAACTTTTTTATCGCCATCAACCAATGCTTGTTTTAAGCGAGTTAATAGTTCAGTTCCTTCTTCCATAATAGTTAAATCCGCTGAAAAATCTGTATCCAACACAGAATCAAATCCTAATCGTTTTAGTGCAGCAACCATTTTTCCGGTTACTCTATCGCCTGATTTAGATTCAAATTCTTCACCTAATCCAACACGAACTGCCGGGGCTGTTTGCACCACAACATGTTTATTTGGATCTCCTAGTGCGTCCCAAACTTCTTCAATATAATTTTTCTCAACAAGAGCTCCTGTTGGGCAATGAATAATACATTGACCACAGTTTGAACATACCACGTCGTTCATTGGCTTTTCTGCAAATGTTGAAATTTTCATGTGATCGCCTTTGTATGCAACTTCAAGAGCCGATAAATGCTGAATTTCGTTACATGTGCGTACACATCTTTGGCAACGAATACACTTACTATCATCTTTAATAATTGATGGCGATAAGTCGTCGTACTTATAGTTTTTAAGTGGAACTAAATCAATAAAGTCGGAGTTTGTAATCTTATATTCCGATGCAAGTTCTTGTAGTTCGCAGCTACCATTTTTGTAACATTTTGTACAATCTGCATTGTGTTCCGAAAGTAATAATTCAATAATATGCTTTCTTGAATTTCTTACTACCAAACTATTTGTTTGAATTTCCATTCCTTCAAAAACGGGGGTAGCACAAGCGGGAATTAGTTTCTGGCTGCCTATTTGTTCAACAACACAAACACGGCAATTACCAGCGATACATAAATCTTTATGATAACAAAGAACAGGAATAGTGATATTGAGTTTTTCAGCAGCTTCAAGTACAGTTTTACTTTGCTCAATACTAACAGCTATTCCATTTATTGTAAGGTTAATCATTTTACTCATAATAAATATTTTTTCTGTTAAATTTTAATTAACGATTTAGCTTAGTAAATCATTTCTTCTCTGAAATTCTCAACAATTGACTGAAATGAGTTGGCAACCGACTGACCTAAACCACATTTTGCAGTATATTTCATTGTATCAGTTAACTTCAATAGTTTGTCAAGATAACTAGCTGGTTTGTCACCACGTTTTACAGCTTCAATTCCTTTTACTAATTGCTGACAACCAACTCTGCAAGGAGTACATTGACCACACGATTCCTCTTGGAAGAAATCTAAGTAATTGTCAAGAACATTAAACATAGAGCGTGAGCTATTAAAAAGCATCATTGAGCCTCCGGTAGGTAATGAAATACCTGTAAGTTTTCCTTGATATCCAATATTGGTTTCAGCAAATCTTTTACGTGGCACCAAAAATCCAGATGCTCCACCAACTTGCACTGCTTTACAGTCACCATCGCTAAAGTCATCTACAAAATCCTGAACGGTCATACCAAGCTCAAGTTCGTAAATGCCTGGAATAGGTGTATCACCTGAAACTGAGAATAATTTTGATCCTCGAGAATCTTGCACACCAAGGTCACGGAATTTTTTGGCACCATATTTTAATATGGTAAATGTATGAGCTAAAGTTTCAACGTTATTAATTACGGTAGGTTTACCCATGTAACCAACTTCTGTTGGATAGGGTGGTTTGTTTCTTGGTTCGCCACGTTTCCCTTCCATTGATTCCATTAAGGCGCTTTCTTCCCCACAAATGTATGCTCCGCTACCTAAGAAAATTTCAACTTTGAAATCTAATCCAGCGTCTTTGCATAATACATGAAATTTTTCAATTTCTTTATTTAAAAGGGGAACCAAAAATCGGTATTCGCCTCTTAAATAGATGTATCCCTTTGTAGCACCTGCAACTTTTGCAGCAACAGCCATACCTGTTAATACTTTGTAAGGAACTTGTGTTAAAATCTCACGATCTTTAAATGTTCCTGGTTCACCTTCATCGGCATTGCAAATAATATATTTTTGTTTTCCTTTTGATTCGCCCGTAAGTTTCCATTTTAATCCTGTTGGAAATCCTGCACCGCCACGGCCTTTGAGACCCGAGTTAATCATTTCATTAATTATTTCTTCGGTAGGTATATCTAATGATTTTTTTAATATCTGTAAATAATCGTCATCATTTGCAAAGATTAAATCTACGCGTCTGAGCTGTTTTTTTCCCATTTTAATTTACTTTTAAGTTCTGTTTGTTAAAAAATTGAGTAAACACTACTCTGGCAATTCTTCTCTCTTTCTGTATTCTTCAATGATCTGACGTACCATTTCGGGTGTTAGTTCAGTGTACACATCATCGTTAATTAGCATTGCCGGAGCTTTATGGCACCAACCCAGACAGTTGGTTTCAAGAATTGTAAATTTTTTATCAGGAGTAGTGTCACCTACTTTTATTTTCAAACTATCTTCAAGTGCCAATAAAATTTGGTTTTTACCTTTCATTGCGCAAGTGATAGTTTTGCATACCCTAATTACGTATTTTCCACGTACTTCTGTGTCTAAAAACGAATAGAATGTTGCAGTTCCAAATACTTCAGCTGTTGATATGTCCAATTCACGGGCAATCTCTTTCATAGCGTACTCGGAAATGAATCTATCCTTTTCAATAATACCTTGTAATATCGGCATTAAGTTTTCACGTTTTCGTCCGTGTTTGTCAGCTAGTTCTTTTACTAGTGTTTGAACTTCGGTCATGAATAGTCCTCCTTTGATTTATATTGAATAATTTAAATAATCTTCAAATTCTATTAATAAATAGTATTTGTGTCTTGCTAAATTTATAGAAATGGATAGGTTTTTATTATGACTTTTCGCAGGTTTTATACGCTAGTACTTCAACTATGCAATGCGTGTTGGGGTGTAAATGCCATTAAATAAGGAGCTAAGCAAGTTTATAGAGAGTGTTGTTTATTTTTTTTTATTAGCTGATAATCCAAGTAGTGATAATTGTCATTGTACTTATCTAAAACGCTTGCTATATAAAGGCTGTGTTTATATAAAGAAATATATCTTTATATGAATTTATATTTTTTATAACATATATCTGAATGTGAGATATTTACAAGTATTTAATAAAAAACACTCTTTAGTAATGAAGAAAACGTAAACTTATGTGTTCGGCTAGATTTTAATTACAAAAAAAGACCTCAAATTGAGGTCTTTTTTAATTGATTTATTTTTTTACTTGTTTTGAATTTTTAAGGTAATTGCCTTTTTTGTTTAGCATTTACAAGTGTCATTTCATCAACCAAATGTTTTGCACCGGCAAATTTATCTACTATAAACAACACGTATCTAATGTCAAGGGTAATATTTCTGCACATATCAGGATCATACATTACATCACTCATGGTTCCTTCCCAGTTTCGGTCAAAATTAATTCCAATTAATTGTCCATTTTCATTTAGTATGGGACTTCCGCTATTCCCGCCAGTTGTATGATTTGATGCAGTAAAACAAACAGGCATAGTTTTTTTGTCTGTTCCATAAGAGCCAAAATCTTTATTTGTAAAAAGTTCCTTTAGTTTTTCAGGTACTCTATAATCATAAATTTCTGGATTATCTTTTTCAATTATTCCACTCAGGTAAGTTTGATGAAAATAAGATACTCCATCACGAGGTTCATAATCGTCAATAGTTCCATAGGCGATTCTAAATGTTGAATTGGCATCGGGAAATAATACCTTATCCTTTTGAAATTCAAGCAAGCCTTTTACGTAAATTCTATGTAATTCGTTTATTTCTGAATGATATTGTTTGTATGGCGGGTAAATACTTGATGCATAAATATTAATTGTTTCATAATATAGTTTAACCATTGGATCGTTAGTGAATTTTTTCATTTTTCTATAGGAGTAGGCTTCTAAAAAGGCCTGCATTTTTTCTGGATAGGGTAACATTGATTTGCTATATATGTAATCAACAAAAGCATCGATACTTCCTTTAAATTTTTTGTCAATTAATTGGAAGGATTTTGGGTGCAGGCTTTTATCAATATCCGTGTAATAGAAAGTTACTAAAGCAGAAAATATTTTTTTGTCTGTTTCCAGATTATAATCCTTGTAGAAGCCTTTTGTATTTGAAATAAGTTTGTTTAAGGTTTCTTGATTTTTTTCATCGTTAGCACCTTTTGTGATATCTGTCAAAGCTTGTAATTTTCGTGAAAATTTAAGTAATTCAGTGCTAAAAAGGGTTTCGTATATATAATTTAGAGCTAATTGATGGGGTTCTAATTTTTTATATAATTCTTCATAGTTGGCAAGAACATGTCCATATTCAATTTTTCTGTCATCGGATTGATTTACCCATTTTGTGAATTCTAATTCTAATTCTTGTTTTGTGGTTAAGGCATCCAATCTTTTTAAGCCTTTGTTTTCGCCAATCCATTTTTTCCATCCATTGGCAATTCCGGCGGCTTTGGCAGCATATTTTATCCTAACTTCGGCATCGGCATCCATATCACTTTTCATTAACTCTAGCGTTTTTGTACGGATTTTTATTTTGGCTGGATTTTCAACTTCTGTTTTTAATTTAACAGCAAATGAAGGAAGGTATTCTTCGGTTGTTCCAGGGTATCCCAAAACCATGGTAAAATCATTTTTTTCAACCCCATCGATAGCAATTTCAAGAAATCTTTTTGCTTTGTAAGGAACGTTTTCTTCCGAATAATCGGCAGGTTTATTTTCTTTATTGGCATAAATTCTAAACATCGAAAAATCTCCGGTATGACGTGGCCACATCCAATTATCGGTATCGCCACCAAATTTTCCAATAGCTGAGGGAGGGGCTCCAACCAATCGCAGATCGCGAAAAATTTCATATACTGATAAATAATATTCGTTACCCGAAAAGAAAGGCTTTACTTTTGCCGATAACTCATTGCCATCGGTAGCCTCGGTTTCAATTTTTTCAATTTGAGCATTAATTATTGAATCGCGAATTTCTTTAGTGGCATTTTCAGGGATTTTATTTAGAACTTCATTTGTTACATCTTCCATTCGTCTTAAAAAACATACGCCAATATTTTCATTGGCTAATTCCTCTTCTTTGCTCATTGCCCAAAAACCATCGGTTAAATAATCATGTTCAATGGAGCTATGAGATTGAATGGCTCCGTATCCACAATGATGGTTGGTTAATACCAATCCTTCGGGAGAAATTACTTCGCCTGAGCAAAAGTGATGAAACGGACTGCTTAAGCGCACAAACCCAACTACAGCATCTTTTAAACTTGCATTGTTGATATCATAAATATCTTCTGCTGATAGTTTGAATCCCTTTTGTTGCATTTCCTCAATATTGTACTTTTTAAGTAATATAGGAAGCCACATGCCTTCAGAAGCATGCAAAGTGTTAATTACAAAAAGAATAAGTAATCCGAATGTTAGCGTTTTCTTGGTCATTATAAATATTTTTTGTTTTTTTTAGAACTTTTTTAATTCGTCGTATAATTTTTGAATAGGTAAGCCCATAACGTTAAAATAGGAGCCATTTATTTTTTCAATACCTATGTAGCCAATCCATTCTTGAATTCCATAGGAGCCTGCTTTGTCGAAGGGCTTATATTTATGAACATAGAATTCGATTTCTTCTTTTTCAAGTTTTCTAAAATACACATCGGTACTTGCCCAAAATGTTTTTTGTTTGTTATTTGTTTTTAGACAAACCCCTGTGTAAACTGTATGTTTATTGTCTGATAATATCTCCAACATTCTTAGGGCATCTTTAGCATCAATAGGTTTTTCAAGAATGTGATTATTTACCCACACAATGGTATCGGCGGTTATTAATAATTCATGGTCATCTAAAATACCAAATGCTTCAGCTTTTAATTTTGATAAATACAGTGGAATTTCTTCTTTAACTAATTCAGGAGGATACTTCTCTTCTATATTTTTTGTTTTTATCTCAAAATCTAGTTCGAGTTCTCTGAGTAGGTTTTGTCTTCGAGGAGAATTGGAAGCTAGAATTATTTTGTAATTGTTTTTAAAAATCATTATAAGTTAAAATTATAGGTCATTATGTAGCGGGCAAGCCATGCATACATAATTCCAAACAGCATTATTATTTTTATTAACCAGCTTATTTTATGATAATGGGAAACTTTGTTAGCAAAGAGTATTAAAATTGCAACAGCCACAAGAGGCATACTCACAAAAATAGTTAAATAATATCCTGAAAGATTATCGTTTAAAAAAGAAAAGAAGAGGTAGGCTAATAAGCCAATGGTTGCCAGAGAAAGTATTGAAACAATTATTTTAGATGTTCTTATTCCTAAAGCTACGGGAAGG
The DNA here is from genome assembly GCA_016342715.1 of Salinivirgaceae bacterium. Lineage (GTDB taxonomy): Bacteria > Bacteroidota > Bacteroidia > Bacteroidales > SZUA-534 > JAEINW01. Next base: position 17,113 of record JAEINW010000100.1, read on the forward strand.
GTATTGCAGCCAAAGCTCGAATCGCCTTCGAAATCTTCAAGGTCTTTTACTATTTCACGAATTAAATTGGTTAAAAATGCAAATAATGAAAAAGCACTTAACCAATAAAACAGAACCTTAAATGACATTCCGTTTAAAGCAAAAAATTCTCCATATACATTATTTAAAGCAGTAAGTTCAAAGTAAGCCACTTGAAAAGGGATCATGGCAGCTCCTGCGGCTACTATTAAGTTGCCAATTAAGAATTGTTTTTTATAGGTAGTTGAGTACAACCAGAAAATACCAGCAATCATAATATAAGCAATAACTATAGCAGGTTTTTTAAAATACCATGAGAGGTATCCGGCCAGTAATATGGCTATGCTGTTTAATGTAAAATGTAAAATAATTGCAAATCGGCGATGTACTGTTTTTCCAACAATAACTTTCTTGGGGCGATTAATGCTGTCTATTTTTCTATCGAAATAATCATTTATTACATAACCAGCTGCTCCAAGAAGAACATTGATGAGAATTAAAACAATGAATAAATGTCCTGTAAATTGACTTGTAAGAACTTTGCTTAAAGCAATGCTATATCCATACCCAAGAGCAGGCTCAATAATTCCCCAATGTAATAAATACATAGTTAAGGGAACCATTAACAGATTATGTATGCGGATGAGCTTTAAGTATTTTAACATAATTTTAAAGTATATCTGGTTTGTCATTTGATAAATCGACCCAATTCCTCTGAGCTCGTAGAACTTGTTCAATAACATCGCGAACGCAACCTTGACCCCCGTTTATGTTCGAAATGTATTTTGAAACCTGCTTTATTTCAACCGCAGCATCGCCAGGACAGGTGGGAACACCAACCATTTTTAATACAGGATAATCGGGCAGATCGTCGCCCATATAAAGTATATTGTCTAAATCTAAATGGTGTTTGTTCGAGAAATGAATTATTGATTCTGTTTTTTTGAAAGAACCCATGTACATATCTTCTATTTCAAGATATTCGAGTCTTTTAATAACCCCAACATTATTTTTTCCGGCACTAATTATTCCAATTGGGTACCCTTGTTTTTGTGCAAATCTTAAGGCAAAACCATCTTTTGCATTCATTGCTCTCACTTGTTCGCCATCGGCCATGCAATAAAGCATACTATCGGTAAAAACCCCATCAATATCAAAAACAAATGCTTTTACTTTTCTTAAATCTTCTTTGAAATTACTCATACTTTTTAAAATGCATTATGCAATATTTTATTGCTTATCAGTACGTTTTTTTAATTCAATAATACTCTCCGACACAAAACTATACATTTTTTCTAAATGAACCGAGCTTAATTCACTTTGGTGTTGTTTCATTACATTTACATCGTTTCGACTTGCCGGACCTGTTTGAGATAGCAAAGGGGAGTGGTTTTGAACTTTTTGCGCTGTTTCAAGAATTAAGGGTTTTAAAATATCGAAAGGAATATGATGCTGTTGTAAAATATCTTCGGCAATGGCATACATGTGATTGGTAAAATTACATGCAAAAACAGCCGCCAAATGGCATGTTTTTCTTTGGTCAGATGCTAAAAGCATTACACGGTCTGAAATGGATTTCGCTAAATTTAAAAGCGTGGTTTCGTTTTCAGAACTATTGGCTTCGATGCAAAAAGGAATATCTCCTGTAGTTATTTCAGAATTTTTTGTAAGTGTTTGAAAGGGATAAAATACCCCATGGTTATTGAATCGAGCTAGTTCCTTTATTGATATACTGCCGGCTGTATGCGCAATTAGTTTGGGCTCAAAGTTTATTTGATTTGTAATTTCACTAATTGCTTTATCTGAAACACAAATAAGAATAATATCGCTTTCAGTATTTATTTTACTAATATCGTTTATTGCATTAGATGCAACTTTGTTAGCAAGTTTTTCTGCATTTATTATTTTACGGCTGTATATATCCAGTATTTTGTGACCTGCATTTTTAAGCTTTAAAGCTAAGTGTGTGGCCACATTGCCCGACCCAATTATTGAAATGTTTTGGTACTTCATTTAAAATTAAATTAAGATACCAAAGATAAGAAACGAATGGCAACTTTTAAAGCTTATAATTTTGGTTTTATATTATAGCTTGTTTCATACTCCTTTGTTAAATCGCACAATTCTTTAATTCGGAATTCACGTTCAATAAATAGTGTGTGGTAATTTTCTAATTCACTGTTTTTTAATTGTAATTCTTTGTTTTGTTTTTCAAGTTCTTTAATTCTCGATTTTAAAACGTTTAATTCATTAATATAGTTATCCTTATAAATACCAAAATAGGTTTTAACACAAAAAAAAACTAAGGCTGAAAGCCTTGCATAGTTTAGCTTGGGGCATCGCCCCAAGAAATAGAACCTACAAAGAAAAGGGTGCAAGCTGAAGTCTCAATTTGAAAAAACACCAATCATGCACCCAAATATATTCTTTTTAATTATTTATCAATTGATGTTTGATAGTGTTGTGGCTTATACCTGATAATTACTATACCTTTCGTTG
>JAEINW010000101.1 GCA_016342715.1 Salinivirgaceae bacterium
GAATCTATGCGCCTTGCAGTAAATCTTGCTTCAGCTTAAATATAGCAGAAAAATATCCTCCTGAGTAAATACAAATATTTTCTTAATAATTGAATTTGCCACTTTAATATTTTATTTTGCAGCTTAAATTACTGCATTTGAAACTTGTATATATATTTATTTTCAGCTTATTGCTTTATAGTTGCAATAAGGATATTGAAACTTCTGATAGCATTGATAATTCAATTGTTGTTATTGATAGTTTAATGCAAATTTCACGAGCAAATTTTAATAGTACTCAAAACAATCCAGAGGTCTTTGATAATTATTTGATAAAAGCTGTGGAGATTGCAGATAAACAAGGAAATAAGAAAAAGTTATTCGATATATACATTTTTGTTGCTAAGCGTTGTAGAAACATTTCAGAATATAGTAAAGCGTTAGAATACTTGCAATTGGCACAGGAAATTGGAAATGATTTAAATAGTGATGAATTAAAAGCTTATGCGACTCACGAAATGGCTGTTAATTTTCGGAGAATCGACGATAATGCACAAGCCTTAAAATTTCACATAAAAGCTTTAGAATGGGCTGAAAACGTTCACGATACCTTCTTAATTCATTGCTCGCTAAATGGAATTGGCAATGTTTATTTTAGTTACAAGGACTATCAGCAGGCCATTCAATACTTTCATCAGTCGCTACAATATTTAGGAAAAGCTACACCCAATTTATTAGGCGAAGCCATCAATACCAATACTATTGGCGAAGCTTGGTCGTTTTTGGGAAATAACGATTCAGCTCTTTATTATCTGGAGCGTTCATTGCAAGTAAATTTTTACATAAACTCAAAATTAGGTCAAGCAATTTGTTTTAATGGAATTGGAATGATTAACCATGAAAAGAAAGAGTATTTAAATGCTATAAAATCATATCAGGCAGCACTTGAAATTTATGAAACCATGGGCGATTTGTTTTATGAAACCATGTGTTTAAATAATCTGGGGAAAACCTACCACACTTTAAAAGATTATAAAAAAGCATCCCTAACTTTTAAAAAATCGTTTGATATATCAAGAAATATAGGATGCAAGGAGCATGCCTTAGATGCGGCTATTGAATTATCACGTTTATATTACGAGTTAAATAATTCAGAAAAATCGTTTTATTACAATCAAATTGGATTGGCGTATAAAGATTCCATTACAATGGAGTTGCGTGATCAAAATTCCAAGGCAATGAATGTACTATATGAAGCTGAAAAACAAAAACGTGAGATATTAATTTTAAAGCAAAAAGCTGAATTAAATGAATTAAAACTGAGTAGGCAGAAATTTTTTTTTCTTTCTGTACTATTTATACTTTTCGCATCAATTCTATTCGGAATTTTTATTCATCGTCAACGTCAGTTGCGAAATAAACTTACTGAAATTGGTTTGGAACAAAAGCTTTTGCGAACACAGTTAAATCCGCATTTTATTTTTAACTCCTTATCTGCGATTCAAAACTTTATAATGAAAAGTGATAAAATATCAGCGTCGGAATATTTGGTTAATTTTTCAAGGTTAATGCGAAATATATTAATAGGTTCGGGATCTGATTTTATATTGCTAGAAAATGAATTGGAAATTCTTGAAGATTATTTAAAGCTGCAACGATTACGATACATCGGAAGATTTGATTATCGATTTGAAGTAGCGGATAATTTACATAAAGAAACCTGTTTAGTTCCACCTATGTTGGTTCAGCCCTTTATTGAAAATGCTATTGAACATGGGGTTCGAGGAATTGATAATCAAGGTGAAATTGTCATTCGATTTAAAAAATCAAATTTACATATGATAATTGAGGTAGAAGACAATGGCAAAGGGATAAATGAACAAATGGCTGAAGAAAATAAAAATGGTCATATTTCAATGGCAACAAAAATTACTCGTAAAAGAATGCAAACTTTAGAGCAATTAACCAAAATAAAATGCAATTTAGAAATAATAAACAAGCAAGATAAATCAGAAAACTCTGGAGTTTTAGTTATCATTACCATTCCGTTTAACAACGAAGATTAATATTGTTAGTTCATGGATAAAAAGCAACAGAAGGAAATAAAAATAATGGTTTTAAATGAGATTGAAAAAACTCAGAAATCAATTATTGATTATAAAGATATGACTGTCCCAGAAGGATTGGATGATGCTGTTGGACGTATTTCGAGAATGGATGCTATTAATAACAAAAGTATTACTCAAGCAGCACTTCGTCAGGCCGAAGAGAAGTTAAAAAAACTTAATTATGTACTTTCTCAAATTGATCATGAAGGATTTGGAAAGTGTAAGCGCTGTGGAAACCAAATTCCCATTGGTAGAATAATTCTAATGCCTCAAAGCGTACACTGTGTTCGCTGCGCACAGTAGTTAATACAAATTAAATATTTATAGATGAAAAAAATTATTGCATATTTTTTACAAGGAGTATTGTACTCTGCTCCAATAGGAATTACCATTTACATTATTTATATGGTTTTCAAAGTAGTTGATGGAAGTATTCAACGATTCTTACTACAACTTTTTAATATTAATATACCTGGCTTAGGAGTAGTAGTGTTATTTATACTGCTTGCATTATTGGGGTTTTTGGGGTCGTCAATTATAGCACAGCCCTTTAAACGCTTATTTAAACGAATACTTGAGCGGGCACCATTAATTAAAGTTATTTATTCAGCTTTTAATGATTTGTTATCAGCTTTTGCAGGAAAAAATAAAAAGTTTAATAAACCGGTATTAGTTAAAGTTAATACTATTTCGAATCTTGAAAAATTAGGCTTTGTTACCGAACAAAATTTAGAAAAAATAAATGAATTAGAGAAAGTTGCTGTTTATTTTCCACATTCCTATAATTTTTCTGGTGAACTTTTTATTGTACCCAAAGAGCATATAAAACCAATTGATATTCCATCGGCCGATGTAATGAAGTTTATTGTATCGGGAGGAGTAGCTGGTTGGGATAATAAGTAATCATCAACATTAGACACCCTTATTCTGCTAATATAAGAATACAAAACTCCAGCCTTCTGTTTGGGATTTACTTGTACCAAATTACATACTGCTTGCGTACATAATTTACTAATTAAAACACTATATTTCACTACAGTATTTAAAAAACGCTTCTTATCAAGATAAGAAGCGTTTCCTTTTAAAGTATTTTAATTCAGTGTATTATATAATTTTTTTGACTTTAATATTGCTTATACGCACATATTAATATTTTTGTCAGCTACTGAAATAATTTCTTTTATTTAACTTGACGAAGCAACATGCCTGGCTCAATTTTACTACTGCCCTTAAAGTATGTTCCTTCAATATCCTTTTTCCCATCAACACTTTCATCTCCCAGATCATCAACATCTCCAAGTTCTTCCATATAATACCTATTGTCCCATATATTTTTTTTATCAACTTTTACAACCCCAACTTGCTTATAAACAGTTAGTCCTGTTTTTTTATCAATCACTTGTTCCAACACCTCAAATTTATCATTGGGTTCTACTCCTTCTTTCAAACCAATTTTCGCCCATATTGGATCCACACCATAAATAGGGGTTTTTGTTTTAAACACATCATAAGTTTTTTGAAGCTTGGTGTAAACCTTATCAATATTACGAACAGTAGCCAGCTCAATAATTAGCGCCAATTCTTTGCCTTCGCCAATCAGCACCAATGATTTTGCTTTTTCAAAACCAATATAGTTCATTTTAAATATACTCGTTGTATCAAACAATTGTTTTCGGGTTTCATCAATTGAAGATTTATCCATCCACATATCCATATAAAATTGATTTGCTATATCATCGTTCCACTCTAATTGATACAAATAAGATGTCGCCCAAACAGAGTAACCATCTTTGGTTGCCTCATACACTTTATCTGCAGCCATTTTGGCTAACTTAGACCCTTTAGGTAATCTATCGGCGGAAATATAGGCAGCTGTGCGTACAGCAAGTGCAGCATATTCATTTTTCACAAAATGCATTTTATTTACTGCAATGAACGAGTTTTTAATTAACTCTTCACCCGCATCTTTAAGAGCCGCTACACCTCTTATTGACCCTTTTGCAATATCAGCCTCCAAAGCCGATGCGTCATACGAACCTCTTTCATGAATAAGGCTCATATCAAAAGTACCATCCTCTTGGCGATTAAACCACTTGGCTACCATCTGTTTGGCAATGTCATTTTCTTTAAAATATTTTTCAATAACACTTGGCGTTTTCTTTTCAGCCATTTTTACTTTTTCACCATTTTCTTTAGCTGTCGAATCTTTTTCTGCTTTTTCTCCTATTTCTTCCTCTGAAAGTCCATAAGTTTCAGGATTAAACATAACTTCTGAAAGTCTGTGATCATTGTACTTATCAGGGAAAGGTGCTTTATGATAACCTTGAAGTACTAAATCAGAATTTTCAAAATTTTTCGATTCAAGTAAAATAATATGCAATGAACTTCTACGATATTCGTCTGCAATGCTATCTTTCTTTTTTTGAGAAAATAACGGCTGCACACACATAAGAAATGCAATTATAATTGCACTTGTCTTTGTATTTTTTAATTTACACATGATCAATAATTTAGAGAATAAATAATTTGGTTAGTACAATATACTACAAATTATTAATTCAGTAATAAACGTTTGGGTACAAATTTTTTAACAAACAACTATTGAATAATTCTATTTGACTTGAACTTTTAATAATTCTTTTCCTTCAATCTTCCCTACTAATTCATCACCAATTTGTATAGGCCCAACACCCGCAGGAGTTCCTGTATAAATTAAATCGCCAATTTTTAAGGTGAAGTATTTTGAAACATGAGATATAATGGCATCAAAAGAAAAAATCATATCCTTTGAATTTCCGAATTGAACCTGCTTTCCGTTTTTGTCTAAGGAGAAATTTATATTCTTTATATCCTGAAAAGCCGTTTTTGGAACAAATTCACCCAAGGGTGTTGCACCGTCAAATGATTTTGCTTTTTCCCATGGCAATCCCTTTTTCTTTAACTCCGATTGCAAATCGCGAGCTGTAAAATCAATACCAATACCAATTTCTTCATAATACCTATGTGCAAAACGCTCAGAAATATTTTTTCCCAAGCGGTTAATTTTCAACACCAATTCAACTTCAAAATGAACATCCATTGAAAATTCGGGATAAAAAAAGGCTTGCCCTTTTCTTAAAATGGAAGTTTCAGGCATTAAAAACACTACTGGCTCACTCGGCACAGGATTGTTTAACTCCTTGGCATGATCGATATAATTTCTACCTATTGCAAGAATTTTCATCCTATTTTATTTTAAATGAATGACCTCGCAACAAGCTTACGAGGTATTAAAATTATAATTTATTATTTTTCGCTCCAAGGAGCGGAGTACCAGCCAGCCGGCAGGCTGGTTTGACTCATTTATCCCGCTATGCTATCGATATTACTCAGCAAAGCTTTGTGAGATTGTTTCACTAAGTTTATTCAACTTACAAATTTTAAACCCACAATGTGGGTTTATATTAACTTCGTTAAGCTCCTTGCAGTCGGTTCCCAGCAGCTTGCTGCGAGAAAACAAAAGTTCTACTATTTTGATACCTCGTCTGTTTGCAGCGAGGTAGTTCATTGTATTTCGCTTTTAAAATTTGAGTTTCACGAATAAAGACCAGCAACCCAATTATTTCTGCATTCCTCGCAACTTAATTTGAGTAAGAATTTTTTTAGTATATAATGGGAATTCATTGTTAAGCATCCATCCGTAATAACCCGGATCTTTGTCAAAAACCTGTTCAACTGTTTTGCCTTTATATTTGCCAAAATTAAATACCTCAACGCCCTTATCGTTGTACACTATTCTTCCGGCAAAATCAACATTTTTATTATGCGCCGAAAATTCAGAAAGCTTTTCAATATCATTTACAATAGGTTGTGTTTTTTTTCCATCCATTTCAACAAAATCAACCCCATTATACATATCTAGCTGAGCCTTTAACACCTCGTAAGTAGCTTTGGTATCGGCTGCCGCTCCATGAGCTCCTTCCAATTCTTTATTGCAATAAAATTTATAAGCTGCGGTCAAGGTTCGTTTTTCCATTTTATGAAAAATTACTTGAACATCAATAAATCGACGCTTTTTAAAATCGAAATCAACATCTACACGCAAGAATTCTTCAGCTAACAATGGGATATCAAATTTATTGGAATTAAACCCCCCTAAATCGGAGCCTTCTAAAACTTTTGATAGTGTTCTGGCATAATCTTTAAATAATGGCATGTCCTTTACATCATCATCGGTTATACCATGAATGGCAGTGGTTTCTGGTGGAATTGGGGTCTCAGGATTAATACGCTGAGTTTTTTGCTCCTCAGTTCCATCAGGAAAAACCTTTAAGTAAGATATTTCCACTATTCTGTCAGTTACCACATTAATTCCAGTAGTTTCTAAATCGAAAAATACGATTGGCTTTTTTAAAGATAGTTCCATGTTTTTGTTATTATTTCAATCAAAGGTAAAAAAAGAGCTATTCTAAATAAATAATATCTTGTTATTTATTTAGTTTTAATAGAATATCTTTGTGAACCATTTTTTCAGATGTTGGAACATCAGGGATGGTAACTTTAAAAGAGTATTCTTCTATTGCCTGACCTTTTATTTCAATTGTGTAAAATCCAGGAGGCAAAGCAATGGTAGCTAAACTATTGGTAGCATCATATGCATATTCACCAAAAGTTACTTTATTTTTATTTAAAACTCTAATTGAAAGACTAGTATCAGCTGCTGCAAATTTTTCCATGGCTTGGTCACTACCTTTTTTCAAATGCAACAGATATAATTTTACCGAAGGGTCTTCCTGATTAAATACCACACGGTATAAATCGGCATGACCAAATCCATCGGGACGAATGGCTGAAACATAAGCAAAGCGATTGTTATCGCTATATGCAATGGTTTTATTATCAAACATGTCGTTTAAGGGGTAGCCAATATTTTTTGGAGTGCCAAAATCTCTTTTTAAAGCATTTATTTTACTTACAAATATATCAAAGCCTCCCATTGAATTTGGGTTATTTGAACAGAAATAGATTTGTGATCCATCGGGAGAGATTACCGGGAAATCTTCATCATATTCAGTATTTATGGGCGCTCCAAGATTTCTTGGAATACTCCAGTTTCCATCAGGTAATTTGAGACTATAATATAAATCAGAACCACCTTGCCCTCCATTGCGAGTACTTGAAAAATATAAAGTATCGCCACCGGAGGTTTCAAATGCTGCAAATTCGCCATCCTTGCTATTTACATGCTCGTTAAGCATATTTTTCCCTCTATATGCTTTCCCATTTCGATCCGATGAAATTATGTCCTGAAAGGCATCAAATCCTTGCAGTTGAACAAAAAGCTTATCGTCATATAACGAAATCCCAGCTAAAAACTCATCATCCATAGAATTTACTGCAGCTAGTGTTTTCCCTTTTAAAAACAGACCGTCTTTGCTATCGGAGAAATAAACATTGCTAGAATACAGCATAAATTTATTATCAAATCTTTGGTTTGAGGTATAAAACAGCAATTCTCCATCAGATGATATGAATGGAGTAGTTTCATTCATTTCTGAATTAATATACTTATCCATATTCACAAAAGTAACATCCAATGGTTTTTTTGTTAAACTTATTGCACTTTCGGCATAGCTTTTCCACATGTTAGCAGTTTTTTGCAACACTTCATCTTTTGAAGCTAAGGAACTTGCCTTTTCAAAATATTTACTAGCCGTAGCAAACCTATGACTATAATGGTAGGCAAGCCCCAAATTAAAATTGTAATTAGGATCATTCCCCATTGATGAATCAAGCTTAGTAAATAAACGAACTGCCAACTCTGGATTATGCTGACATTTTACCAAACAATCGGCATAACGAAAAATAGTGTTTTCTCCTGTGGTATCTTGCTGGTACAATTTTTCAAACAAGTTGACAGCCACATAATAATTTTCAGATTTATAGTGGTAATTTGCTTCACGTTCTTCCTTCTGTGCAAAAGAATTTATTGAAATGCCAATAAAAACAATTAGTAGCAAGCATACTTTTAGTTTCATCTCTTATTGGTTTAAATATATTGTTATGCGGTATCCACTGTCTAAATGATCCTTTGTTAATATCACATCTTGCACCCAACCTGAATCATAGCCATCAAATTTAACTTCCAACTTATATTTACCAATGTACAATTGGCTAAAGAAAGTTCCATCACTTCCAACTGGAAATCGAGCAATAATATTACCATGAATATCATAAAAAGTAGCATACGCCTTTAAAAAGTCCTCTGAATAGGGCATGCTATTTAGTGATGATCCAATCATTACTGTGCCCATAACAAATACAGGTTGACTTTCATCCACAAAAACAACTTTGTATATGTCAAGTTTTCCTATCCCTTCTTTTCGGTTGGCTGCGATATAGGCTGTATTAGTATTTGTAAACGATATGCTTGTATTATCTAAAGGTGTATTAATAGGAAAACCCAGATTTCTAGGCGTTGTCCATGTTTTTAACGAGTCAATATACTGTGTGGAATATAAATCATACTCACCTACTCCAAGATGCCCTTTTGAAGCAAAATACAAAGTTTTTCCATCGGGACTTAAACTTGGAAAATTTTCATCGTATTGAGTATTTAACATACTACCCAAATTCTCAGAAGCTTTCCATTGCCCACTTGCATCTTTCTTTGCCATATAAAGATCCAATTGGCCTCTCCCTCCTCTTCTATCACTTGCAAAATACAAAACTTTACCATCAGGAGATAAGCAAGCACCCATTTCAACACCATCAGTATTTAAATCGTAGGGCAATTCGGAACTTAAGGCATCTGTAAACTTGCTGCCTTTGCGATTCACCATTTTAATATCATTATTAAAAGAGTCGCCATCGGCATAAATTAATAATTTTTCGCCATTTGGCATAAAACCAACTACCTCTTCGTTATCATAGGTGTTTACTGGTATCGAGATGGCTGACTCCCATGCACCTCGTTTATTTTCCGAATAAAAAACATTGGCAATATAGTCTTCGTAATCATCAACGTATGTTCTGTTCGATGAAAAAACCATAGCACTATTATCTGCTGATACAAAGGGATAATACTCATCAAATTCTGAATTTATTGTGGTGTCAAGCAATTCAAAAGTAACATTTCGAGGCAGGTTCATCCTTTCCAAAGCATCGTAGCAGGTAAGGATTAATCGATCTGATTCATTTAAAAGATCTTCGCTTACACCCATCATTTTATACTCATAAAATGCTTCAACCGCTTCGGTAAACCTATAATTATATAAATATGATCTTCCCAGGAAATAAAAAGCTCGTAGGGGATAATTATTATGCCCAACAACAAATTCCAAATATTTTATGGCTTTTGATTTATCAATGGTAGCCTCGGTATAACATATACCAATTTTATAATTAAGATCAATGTTTTCTTTATCGAGCTCGTATAAAACCTTATAATTATCTAGGGCAAATTCATAATCGCCATCACGAAAACTATTCTCAGCATATTTTTGGGTTAGCATTAACTCAACCTCAGTTTGTGCGATACAAGAAATAGTAAAAAGCGAAAAAACACATAGAGTAAACAGTGCTTTTTTTATCATGTTTATTATTTTTTAATTGAATTATTGTGGCACAAAGATATAAATTCTATCAAACATACAACTAATCAAGCTATTAGATGTTAACTTGAATGCTATATTAGCACCATCTAAATCCAGTCTATTATATTGATAATGTATCACTTACATAAGCACTCCACCCCTATCAAACTTTTTCTAAAACTGCATATAATTTCCACAAAACCAACAATATCGAACATTTATGTAACGGTTTTATTCTTTCATAAAAAAAGTCGCTTATTTCTAAGCGACTTTTTTTATAATATTCGTTTTTTTTATCCGTTTATCATCATTGGCATTAAAAGCATCAATACATCTTCATTTTCTGATTCTTTTTCAACGGGCTCTAAAATTCCAGCACGCGTCGGGTCTGATAAATTCACCACAACATCAGTTGTTGAAAGATTTGCCAATATTTCTATTAAAAATAACGACTTAAACCCTATTTCCATATCATCACCTTCAAATTGACATTTAATGCGTTCGTGTGCCGAAATAGAGAAATCAATATCTTGAGCCGAAACTGTTAATTGATTGGCTGTCATTGAAAGCTTAATTAAATTACTAGCCTGGTTTGAGAATACGGATACTCTTCGCAAAGTATTGTAAAAATCAAGCCTATCAATAGTTAATTTATTTGGATTATCTTTTGGAATAACCGCCTCGTAATTTGGATAATTACCTTCAACCAAACGACAAACTAATTTATATCCATTAAATTCGATAAATGCATTTTTTTCATCGAATTGCAAATTAACTGCACTGTCATCTTTTGGTAAAATATTTTTAAGTAAGCCTGCTGGTTTTTGTGGCAAAATAAATGAGGCTGAAGTTTCAGAAGAAACATCAGATCTGCGATAACGAACTAATTTATGCGCATCGGAAGCCACAAAAGTCATATTTTCAGGTGATAATTCTATGAAAATACCTGTCATTACCGGACGAAGCTCATCATCGGAAGCCGCAAAAAGAGTTTTTGAAACGCCATGCAATAACACTTCAGAACTCAATGAAACGGTATTAGAGTCGCCCTTTATTTCAGGAATTTGTGGAAAATCTGCTCCATTTTGACCCATTACACTGAACTTTCCATTTTCTGAGATAATATCAATCGATAATGATTCTTTGTTGATATTAAAGGTCAAAGGTTGTTCAGGGAATTCTTTAAGTATGGTTGTTATTCTTTTTGCATCAATAGCAACCTCTCCATCTTCGTCGGAGCTTTCTAACTGTACCTTTGTAACCAGCGTGGTTTCCAAATCGGAAGCAGTAATGGTTAATTCATTAGCTTTAAGCTGAAAAAGAAAATTATCTAAAATAGGCAATGTATTCTTTGAACTAATCACTTTGCTTACCGCCTGCAAGTGATTTAACAACAACGAGCTTGATACAATAAAATTCATGTCGTACTATTTAGTTTTTTTGATTACCAAAAATATCAAAAATTAGTCGAAAAAGTTATTCTTTTTTAATAAAATCTTTTAACTCCTTAAATATTGGGTCAAAAACAAAGTATTGTGCATAAACAAAATCATTGTTATCTAACAATAAAAAGAAGTTATCTGGATCATCTTTTAATGCTTCTCCTTCTAAATTTATTCTTCCCCAACCGGGTTTATGAAAAGCTTTTAAGGTTTGTTCTGTCCCATTAGCAAGTGCAACATTAATAACATACATAGGATTTGTTTGGCGTATAGAATCTTGATATTGCTCAGGTACATCCTCAGTATATTTGCTAAAGTTCTTTTTCTGGAATTCCAACATGTACTTTTTCACTTGTAGGGTATCAAAAAAAGCTATTTTTTCCATTTCTGGATAATGAAATAACTCAAAATGATTGTTAGCATGTGTAATACAAAAAGATTCCTTAGGTTTTTTATAATTTTCAAACGAAACTTGAGCTATATTTTGTAATTTATAATTAAAAACGGTTTGAGCTTTCCAATCAAATTCAAAGGTTGAGAATCTGGTAGAAAGGTACCCTCTAAATCCTGGAATTTCTACAACAAAAGGCCTAGATGAATTCTCCATAATCATATATGTTCCGTATGAATCTTGAGTGGGTCCACCTACATAAAATGTTTTTGTAAGCTCACCTTGCTGATACACTTCGACTTTTGTAGATTTTACTGCTATGTTTTTAATAATGTTTTTTGAGGCAGCATTTGCAACAGGTTCCTTTACTTTCATTCGCAGAAGTGTTTTAAGTACCAAATCTACCAAATCTTGTCTTGCTGTATAATCTTTATTAACTGTCCAATATCCATCCATTTTTTCAAGTAGAATTTGCTCGCTCGCTTTATCAACCAAAAAAATCTTATCAACCGTTGATGTATCCTCTACTGCAAAATCTCTAAACTCTTTTTTTATGGAAGTTTTGCTATTTGTAGAAATAAAATATATGGCAGTAAGCACCAAAACAAACAAAACTACTATCTGTATTTTTTTCTTATTCATATTATGATGTGTAATTAATATTTAGAATACGTTTTTTTGCGAAAATAAAAATATATAAAGCCAAATAACAGCAAAACAATTAAGGGCATAATAATATTAATTATTTGCCATTTTAATCGTTGCTCTACTATTTTTGGTTTATCTAATAACCTGAGTTTATATTCTTTTGCTCGGGTTTCCATTAATCCTTCATTATTGCATAAATAATTTATACAATTTAATAACAACTCTTTATTACCAAAAGTTTGCTTTGTGTACCTATCATAACCCAAGGGCAAGGCTTCCCTTTGCTCACCACTACCTGTCACATGATTTCTTATAATGTCGCCATCAGATATCACAATCATTTTTGCTTCATCGCCAACAGTCTTTATTTCGAACTCGTCACTATTTGTAAGCATGGGCGAAACTCTATTGGTAAATACCGATTTAAACTTTCCCTCAAGCAAAACGCCAATTGGCAAATTTGATTTTGTAAACCTGTTGGGATCTAATTTTTCATTAATAATTGAAAGATCTATCCTTGCTGGAGCATTTATAGCTCTGCTGTATTTTGACGATGTTAATATGATGGTTTTTTTAATATCATAATTTTCGCCAACAGTATCAATAACGCTAACAAATTGACTTTTTATTATATCCAGATTTTTAGTAATTGTATGATTTTTTGATGGGGAGATTAATGGAAAATACAACCATGGCGCAGGCGCAAACTTTGCCTCTTGCCCAACTAATGCTGTATTCACTGGAATTACTGCACATTGCATATCTTGAATTAAATTTGGATTTATACGAATGCCATATTTAAACAACATATCATCAAGATTCATTGGTTTATATAAGGCCAAAGTTGCACTTGCATAAGCCAAACTATCAATATTAATGCTCACATTATCAATTAGCCACAAGGTATTACCCCCATTCATAATAAACTGGTCGATAATATATTTATCTTTTTCAGAAAATAATGAATCGGGTTTTGCAATAACCACTAAATCAAAATTATTATACCCCAGCGTATCTTGCAAACTAAACAAATATTCATCTAGCTTAACCCTTTGAATATGATAAGTTTGTGCTAATGATTGTGCAATATCGTCCAACTCTATGCTTGAAAGTTCACCATGTCCTTCGACAAAGCCAATTTTTGCGATTTTTTTATTGGTTAACCTGTGTATGGTAAAAATGAGCTCGTATTCCAAAGCCTGAATGGAGGCATTAAGATTTCCTTCGGGAGAATATCCGGTGTAATTTTTTAAAATACCTACGGGTATTTCCTCTCCTCTATACGAAATCAATATGCTAGGAAAAATTATTTTCTGCGAAGTACTTCCGTCACTTTCCTTTACTTGTAAATTGGTTGGTTCAAGTCCTTTTTCATAAAGTTGCCGAAAAACTTCGTTCCTTGTTTTTTTATCGGGACTTTCCGCAGGATCGATAAATTCAAACTGAATATTCTCTGATCCATAGGCTCTAAATTCATCTATAATATCGCTTGTAGCATTTTGCAATCTTTTAAAACCAGCAGGAAGATCTCCATCAAGATAGATTTTAAAATATACCACATCATCTAAATCATTTAATGTTTTCTTTGTGTAATCAGACAATGTGTATCTTTTATCTGAAGTTAAATCGAATCTAGTAAATAAATAGTTTGAAATAACTCCTATTAAAATAATGATTGCAAACGTAATTGCAAATTGAATGATATTCTCTTTTTTTACTTCTTTTCTTCGCATAATACCAATTTACTGTTGTTTACCATCTTCTGCTTTGAAGTTTAATTTTTGTAAGCTGAATAAAAATAATTATTACCGCCAAAAAATACACCAAATCTCTTGTATCAATTACCCCACGACTCATTGATTGATAATGACGATCCATACTTAGCGATTGTATAATATACTCTGCTTTAGTATTAATAAATATGGCGCTAAGCGATTCAAAACCAAAATAAAATACAAATATTACAGCAACCGTAATAATAAAAGCTATTACCTGATTGCTTGATAATGAAGAGCACCAAACTCCTATTGCAGCATAAGATGCTGCTAAAAAAAACAGCCCAATATAAGACCCCCATGTTCCGCCAATATCAATATTACCCATTGGGTTCCCCAGCCGATAAACTGAGAAAAAATAAATAAAGGTTGGTAAAATAGATATAATTGCAATTGTTAAAGCCGATAAATACTTTGCAATAACAATTTCCAATTCTGAAATGGGTCGGGTCAATAACAATTCTATAGTGCCACTTTTTTGTTCTTCAGAAAATAAGCGCATCGCAATTGCAGGCAATAAAAACATAAAAACCCAAGGTGCAAACATAAAGAATGTATTTAGGCTGGCATAACCATTATCTAATACATTATTATTTCCTGGCACAAGCCACATAAACGTGCCTATCGACAGCAAAAAAATAAAAATCACCACATAACCTGTCAACGAACTAAAAAAACCAGCTATTTCCTTTTTATATAATGCATACATAGAATTCATCTTTTATAACAAAGCACAAAATTAGTTGAATTTTGAAAGTATCAAATTAAACTTTGCATCATTAATTATTATAATGTAAAAAAGCAATGTGTTATACATTGCTTTTTTTTTAATAACAAATATTTTGATTTCAAATATTCTCTAACTCCAAGAACAATTACATCATCTATTTGGTCAATTTTATCCACCGTATTTATAAATATTTTTAGAGGCTGTAGATAAGTTTATATGTACAGACGCAGCAATTATACGGGCTTATTATATGTGCAAATGCTGTCAGGAGCTACGCACGCTGACAGATTTGACCTGACAACGTCCGAAGGTCTTGTCAGCGTCTCTCTCTCGAAATGAAACTAAGTAGTTAACTACTGACCTTCTAAATATTTTTATTTAAACCCTTTTGCTGATCTGCCATTTCCGTGACTGGATGCTAGTATAAGATTGGCATCAATCAAAATATTTATTTTCATCGCTCGTTTTAAACAAAAAGCAAAGCCTTCACTCTAGAAATACTAAATATCTTTCATTGATAATTGAATCCTTTTTCTTTGAGCTTCTAATCCAATAACTTTAACTACTACTTGCTGACTTAATTTAACAACATCCTGTGGGTTAGAAACATATTTATTCGAAAGATGTGAAATATGAACCAATCCATCCTGATGTACACCTATATCGACGAATGCTCCAAAATTAGTAATGTTTGTTACTATTCCAGGCAAAATCATCCCCTCATATAAATCTTCAATTTTATTTACGCCTTCGGCAAATTCAAACGACTTAATTTTTTCACGTGGATCTATGCCTGGTTTATCTAATTCTTTTAAAATATCTTTAAGTGTAGGCAAGCCTATTTTTTCACTAACATATTTATTTATATTAATTTGCGAATGCAGCTCCTTATTCTTAATTAGTTCAGCAACCGAAACATTTACATCTTTTGCCATTAGTTGCACTATTTTATAACTTTCAGGATGAACTGCAGTGCTATCAAGAATATTCTTTCCCTGTTGTATTCGTAAAAACCCAGCAGCTTGTTCAAAAGCTTTTGCTCCCATCCTTGGCACTTCTTTTAATTTTGTTCTTGTTTCAAACTTGCCATTTTCAGAACGATACTCAATAATGTTTTGCGCAAGTTTTGGACCCAAACCACTTACATAACTTAATAAATGCTTACTCGCTGTATTTAAATTTACACCTACAGAATTCACGCAACTTTCAACAACAAAATCAAGATTCTCTTTAAGTTTACTCTGATCAACATCGTGCTGATATTGTCCAACACCTATCGATTTAGCATCAATTTTCACCAACTCAGCCAAAGGATCCATTAACCTTCTGCCTATTGAAACAGAACCACGCACAGTAATATCATGTTTTGGAAATTCTTCTCTGGCAATTTCGGAAGCTGAATATACCGAAGCACCACTTTCATTAACCATGAAAATTTGTACAGGCTCACTAAATTTTATGCTCCTAATGAATGTTTCTGTTTCACGACCTGCGGTTCCATTTCCAATAGCAATTGCCTCAATTTTATATTTATCTACCAAATGTAAAATTAATTGCATTGCATTTGCCTGATCGTTTTGTGGTGCATTCGGATAAATGGCATTGTTATAAAGCAAGTCGCCGTTTTCATTTAAACAAACAATTTTGCAACCAGTTCTAAATCCAGGATCTATAGCTAAAATTCGCTTTTGTCCCAAAGGACTGGCTAACAATAACTGTCTTAAATTATTTGAAAAAACTTTAATCGCCTCTTCATCTGCTTTTTCTTTCGAAAGCTTTTTAAACTCATTTTCAAGCGATGGCTGAATAAGCCTTTTGTAACTATCACGAATAGCAATTTTAACTTGTTCTGCCGATGGTGAAAATCCTTTAACAAAATAATTCTCTAAAATAGCTACGGCGTCATCACCATCGGGGTATATTGAAACTTTTAAAAAGCCTTCGTTTTCTCCTCTTCGTATGGCTAAAATTCTATGTGACGGACATTTTTTTATTGATTCATAAAAGTCAAAATAATCTTTAAATTTTTCACCTGCTACATCTTTACCTTTCACTACGCTTGAGAAAATATAGGATTCGTGTTGAAACAAATACCTCATTTTTTTTCGAGTAATTTGGTTTTCGCTAATCCATTCTGCTATTATATCACGAGCCCCCTGCAAGGCCATCTCAATACTATCAACCAATGAAGTCAAATATTCCTTTGCTAACTCATTTAAATCTAATGAATGTTGTTGAATTATTTTTTTTGCCAAAGGCTCTAAACCCAATTCCTTTGCAATAGTTCCTTTAGTCCTCCGTTTAGGTTTGTATGGAAGATACAAATCCTCAAGTTCATTTGAATCAAATATATTATTTATCTTAAATAGCAGTTCATCAGTTAATTTTCCTTGCTCGCTAATTGTTTTAATAATAGTATCTTTTCTTTTATGCAATTCTAGGTACTTATTATTAAGCAAAAATATTTCTTGAATCTTCACCTCATCGAGTCCCCCGGTTACCTCCTTTCGGTATCTACTAATAAAAGGAATGGTAGCACCGCCATCAAATAAACTCACAACCACTTTTACCTGTTCAACTGAAACATTAAGTTCAGTGCTAATTCTATTTAAATATGTATTTTTCATTATCCTTTTTTTTACAAAAAACTGAAATAATTCCGAGCAAAAATAAACAAAATGATTGTTAACCATTTTATATGCATATAAAACATTTTATCTAAAAAACCAGTATAAAAAGCATTCGAATTCAGATTTTTAACTTTTCCCGATTTCGTGTCTATTTACACAAAACTCATCAAAGAATTCAGAAAAGTATTTTTGGATAATTGTTTTTAAAATATAATACTATATTTGCACTCCGTGTTTTTCATGTAAGGAATAATGATATCTGTAAAGTACTTTTATCAAAACATCTTTCATTTTTCAATGAATATTGGAAAAACACAAAGAATTTATTCATTTGTTAAAATTTTTCACTTAATCAAAAACTAGGAAAATTATGAGAAAATTTACCTTTTTGCTTGCTTTACTTGCTTTTACAACAATGACGTTTGCTCAACAGGCAACCATTCAAAAACAAGAAAGCGTTAAAGAAACAATTAAAAGCGCAACTCCAGCAGCTTCAAAAGATCAAGGAGATGTTTATTGGTCAGAAGACTTTGATGGTGCTAATTGGACCAGTACTGTTGAAGCATGGGGTCAAGGCTATAAGTTAATTCCCACAGCAACATTACCTACTCACGCAGATGGTGGAACATGGAAATTTGTTGACAACTTAGGACTTGACTATTTATGGCACTGGTCAGACGTTGGTACCAGAGGTGCATATAGTGTTGGAGCCGATGACGATTGTCACACTCCTGATCCTGCGACTGTCGCAAAACTTCCTGAAGGAACAAGTACTGAAAATGGATTCATGATATTTGAAGGTGATTATTTTAACACTACAGCTTCATGTGTTATTACTTCAGATGTTAAGGAACATGACACCTACATGGTGTATGGCCCTATTGATTTTAGCGACAAACCAGGTGCTATATTCAATATAAAAACTTATTATCGCTTCTGCTGTGATCCTGAATCAAAATTCGTATTACAATTTTGTGACGATTTTGATATGACTGCTGGTACTGGAACATGGGGTGATGAATACAGAATCAATTCTGAAACTCCTAATAATGATTACACTTACACTTATGAAAGAGATTTCAGCATAAACGTAAGTGCCGATGTTATAGGAAAAAATAATGTTTACTTTAAAATTTCTATAATAACTATAAGTCATTATTTCGCTATTATTGATGACATCAAATTCATTGAGCCACCGGTAAATGACTTACTTGTTACTGATAACTGGGCTCATTATTTAATTGATACTGAAGAAGATGATGAAATGATTAACACTGATGCAAAGTATAACTTTTATGGAGGCTACACTCAAATTCCTGTAACTTTAGCTAGTCCATTTGTAAAATTTAAATCGGCTGTAACTAATAATGGCCTTACCGATGCTGTAAATGCAAAAGCAACCGTTGAAATTTACAAAAACGGTGTTCTTGATTTAACCGCAATTGGAGATCCAATAACCGTAAATAAATATACAAAAGATACGCTAAAAATCGTAACCGATTATACACCATCTGACATAGCATCTTATCAGGTTTCAATGAACGTTGACATGGATGCAGAAGATAACGATCTATCTAATAATAGTTGGGGCTATAATTTTGAAGCGGTGTCAAATGTATATTCGCGAGTTTATCACGGTCATGAAGATGATTTTTCATCAGCTGGTCCAAGAGACTGGAAAGATGGTGGTTATGATGGTGACATGATTGCTCAATATTACGATGTGCCTGAAGGAACTTCAGTTGCTCTAAAGGCAATTAGCGTTTACATGCATGATTACCGTGGAAGAGATGCAGAAATTGCGGCTATTGAGGCTGGTAGTTTTGCAATGATCGGACGTGTATTTCTGAGAGACCTAGAAACTGGCGAAAATGTTAATACGGGTATTGCTACTGAAGTTTATCCTGTGAATATTAGTGATACAGCTACTTGGGTTACCTTAGACTTTGTTGACGAAGGAAACTTAAATCTTACAGGTGTCATACATAAACAATACTTTATGGCTATTGAAACTTTTACTGGAACCCAACAAGAATTGCGCTTCGAAGTTGGTACTGAACTTTCGCTAAAACAACCTAACGGCAATGGTGGTTGGGTTTATTTAAAAAGCAAAGAGAAATGGGCTATAACTGGTGACAATTATGCCATTGATATGATTCTTAACATTCCTAATGAATTTGTTAATGTAACTTTTAACGTGAACATGTCTACCTATACAGGATT
>JAEINW010000102.1 GCA_016342715.1 Salinivirgaceae bacterium
TTTATATGATTTAGAACTGTAGTATCAAGCCTGCCTGGCGGTAGGCAGGTAATCAGACACAAGAACGGCAAAGCCCTCACGTAAGTAATCAATAAATATGTACATGTTTTGTGTTTAATCTTGATACCTGTCTGCCGACAAGGCAGGCTTTGTACTTAATACTATAAGACGGATTTCAAAAAAAATTGAATACCAGATATTTGTATCGAATTTTATTTCGAACTCAGATTATTAATTAAAAGTTTTAATGCACAGTAAATAATTAAACTTATATGAAAAAAGCCCTAGATTTCTCTAGGGCTTTTTTGGGTGGAAGACCGGATTTGAACCGGCGACCTCTGGAACCACAATCCAGCGTTCTAACCAACTGAACTACATCCACCATTTAGCGGTTGCAAATATAGATAATATTTTTCCATTTTTGCAAATGATTTACAAAAAAAATATGCGAAAAATTCATTTCGCTCGTTGTAACAATTTAGCTATTGTCATAGACAAAAATCAAGTTTATATTTGCTATCTATAACCTACTTAAAAATAAATATGAAAAGTCTATTAATCACATTTAGTTTATTATTTATAATTACAGGCTCAATCTGTTCGCAAGACATTTCAAACGCCTACTATAAAAATGGACAACTGGCTAGCAAAGGACCAACCAATAGTGGACGAGAACATGGACTCTGGGTGTATTACGACAGTACTGGGGTGAAAATTCAGGAAACAGAATTTAATAATGGCCGTGTTCATGGCAAACTAACTTATTTTTTTAGAAATGGTAATATTGAAAACCAAGGAGAATTTAAATACGGAATTCTAAATGGTTTTTATTTTGAAAATTATTTTAACGGAAAATATAAAACTACCGGATTCTATACTAATGGTATAAAAGATAGCATTTGGACCTATTATAATGGTCAAGGAGGGAAAATAAAAGAAGAAAAATACAATAAGAATACTACCCTATTGCTAAGTTTTTGGGATAAAAATGGCAAACAAACCATTATCGATGGGAATGGTGTTTTTACCAACTATTATAAAAACAACACAATTAAAGAAACAGGAACCTACCAAAATGGCAAACCTAATGGATTCTGGAAACGATATTATATTAATGAACAAATGATGTCATCAGGCCATTACAAAGATGGAATTGAAACTGGCAAATGGCTTTCTTATTACAAAATGGGCAATTTATTAAGTGAAATAAATTACGAAAATGGCTTTAACATTCGATATTATGCCAATGGACAAAAAGAAATGGAAGGTATTTTAAAAGAAGGTGTTAAAGACAGTATTTGGCTGTATTGGTATCACGATGGCAAAACAAAAATGCATGTCGAATATTCATTAGGCTTAAAAGATGGAACTCAAATTGATTGGTTTCCAAACGGACAAAAAGCTAGTGAAATTGAATTCTCAATGAATAAAAAAAATGGGCTAGCTACATGGTGGCACCAAGATGGAAATATTGATATTGAAGGGAATTTTGAGAACGATAAGCAACAAGGCCTATGGACCTTTTGGAGAACTGATGGTCAAAAAGGAAATGAAGGATTTTATAAAAATAATAAAATGAATGGCAAATGGATCTATTGGTATGCCAATGGTGAAATTTGGAAAACAGGACTTTATAAAAATGGAGAAAAAGAAGGACACTGGATAATTTATTATGAGAACAAAAATAAATTTCACGAGGGTGATTTCTATAAAGGTAAAGAAGTTGGTTATTGGGAACGATGGTATGAAAATGGTAATTTAGAACTAACCGGCTATTTCAAAAATGGATTAATGGATAGTACATGGAATTCATGGTATGAAAATGGAGACAAAAATTATTCCTTATCCTATAAAAACAATTTAAAAAACGGAACTGCAGTTTATTGGTATCCAAATGGCAACAAGAGACAAGAGGAGCAGTATGCAAATGGCATCTTAAATGGTTCATATAAAACCTGGCGTGCCAATGGAACAAAAATCATCGAAGGAAATTACTGCCAAGGACAAAAAAATGGATCATGGAAATATTATAATGAATACGATAAAATGCTTCGATTAGAAGAATATTTAAATGATCGTGAAAATGGAAAATGGATAACTTGGTATAAAGAAGGTCCCTTAAAAAGTGAAATTGAATATAAAAATGGAAAAAAGCATGGCACAATAAAATATTATAAAGTTAAAGGAGAGGTTATTTATGAAGCTATTTTTAAGAACGATGTAGTTGCAAAAATAAAAATTGACAATCGAAAAAAATAAGAGCTACAATATTATATAATAGAATTAGGTGACAATTTAAAATTGTAGTTAACACTATTATCAAAGGGTTCGGGTTTAACTAACTGAACCCTTTTTTCAAATATATCTACGAACCAATTTAATACGATACCAATTTTTTTTCTTCTATAACATTTAACCCGAAAAATTATGCTTCGCATTAGCTAAAGGTTCGGGACTTAATTATTACTCGCTATCGCTCATGAGAACACTACGCTATGTTGAGAAGCTGTTTGTGCCTGATTGACAACGTGTTGGTTTTAGAACCTTAATTTATACAATAGCCCAAAAGTGGGCTATGAATTTGAAACTCAAAACATGCAATAAACACAATAAAACCAACACTTTACGCAAACAGAATCTCTTTTCACATGAATTATGGGGGTTAAATAAACGAATTCAATTGCAGCTATATGGGAATAAAATAAAGTTTGTGATTTTGCAATTATTTTTTTTAAGTAAACTCAAATACTTTCCTTTTCTGGAAGCTTTTTTAGCCATTCAATTTTTTCGTCTGAAGGCCTTGGTGCATCAGCATTAACAATGTTGCCATTCGGATCAATAATTATAAAATGAGGAATAGTTTTTATCATATACTGCTCTAAAAACGATTCAAAATTGGGGATCCAAAAACAATTTCCATCCATTGGCCTTACAGTCAAATACTCTTTCCAATCCGACTTTTTTTTATCTATGGACAAACTAACAAATTCCACGTTTTTATTAATAAATGCTTGTTTTTGCTTTTCAAAAAAAGGAGCTTCTTTTCTGCAAGGCAAACACCATGTTGCCCATACGTCTATATAAATATATTTTCCTTTAAAAACTGAAAGATCATATTCTATTCCATTTATATCTTCAAATTTAAAATTTGGGGCTGCCTTATTATTATTTAATTCTCGATATTTATTATAGTTTTTTAAAAGTTCATCCTTTTTATCCATATCAGTGTATTGCATTTCAAATGTTTTAAAAAGCAATTCTGCATTTTTATATCCATGATATTTTATTTGACTGCTGAGAATCTCATATAAAAGATAATTTTTAATAGCTGGGTTTGAAATTTTTGCACTAACCATTTGCATTCTTGCTAAAGAAGCTTCATAAGGATAAACTTCCCTTATTTCGTCAGAAAATATCTTTTTATATGTAAAATATTCAATATAAGCATTTAGAAACTGCTTGTATTCAAAAAGATTCAAAAGCGATGGATCGTTCACATCCACCTCGTTGAGAAAATTTAAGTACTTGCTACTAATATTTTTGCCATAGCTACTCATTCGTGGATATTCAATCAATTTTGTTGCTCGATCGTAGAATAATGAAGCCTTTTCAAGCTTTATGAATGTTTGCGAAAGATTAGAATGTTTCTCAATATGTTCTTCTAAAACAAATTTCTCAACTATATAAAAAGAATCAACCAAATGTCTAAACTCTTTCACATTGCGATTATATAAGTGAGAAATTGGCATAGAATGTTCAAGTAATAGCTGTAGCTTCTTTTTTAAATATAGATTTTCGTTTATGTTTTCACCATCAATTTGAATGGAATTTATAACATCTTCAACATTAAAAGTGAGATTAATATTTTTTTTAGGTTCAGCAAAAAAGCGTAAACTATTTGTGCCATTTAATAGGGTAATAAATCCCGGCTTACTCAGAAACACGTTGAATTCAAACTGATTTTGCGAATTCATTTGAACAGTATCGGATGTGTTGTCTGAAATTAAAACAACATAGCTTACTGAAGAATTTAAAAGTTGCCCCTTTATTGTTGTATTCGGTTTTTCGGGCTTTATATTTTTATTAGTTTTAACCCTATTGCACGAAACACTTACAAAAAACCAAAAAAATACTACTATAGTGTACTTGAATAAATTCATTTTATTTGTTTATTTGATTGATTAAAACCGCATTCCCATTAAGCAGATGTCATCTATCTGTTCAACTTTGCCCATCCACGCATTTATAATTTGATTATAAAAGGTTTTTTGCTGCTCCATTTGAAATCCTTGATTATTAAGCAAAGTCTCTTTCATGTTTTTATACATAAATTTTCTGCCCATATTACCGCCAAACTGATCGGCATATCCATCAGAAAAAATATAAATAGTGTCATTTTCTATTAGTTCGAAAAAGTGACAAACAAAAGGCACTCTGCTAATATAAGCTCCAATGGGTTGTTTGTTTGCTTTTGTTTCAAATAAATTAAATTCACAACCTGTCATGGTAGGTTCCATTTCTTCACCATTCCTTACCAATTTTGGTTTGTCTGCTGATCTAATAATATAAATAGGATTGTTGGCACCTGAATATTCTAGAATTTTGGTATTTGGATCATAAACACATAAGGCCATATCCATTCCATCTTTAATATTTGTAGAACCTCCACTTTGCAATGAGTCTTGAACCAAATCATTAATTTTGGTAAGAATATCTGCTGGATTTCGCAATTGAAATTCACTAATGGCACGCTGAATACTTTCATGCCCTATGATACTCACAAATGCTCCTGGAACCCCATGCCCTGTACAGTCAATAGCCGAAAACATAATTTTATTATCAATCGCTTCAAACCAATAAAAATCACCACTTACTATATCTTTTGGTTTAAAAAGTACAAATGATTCAGGCACGTGTTTTTTTATAAAGTCATCAGATGGTAAAATGGCCTGTTGAATTCTTTTTGCATAGGTTATACTATCAGTAATATCCTTATTCTTTTTTGCTAATTCTTCACTCTTTTTAACCACTTCAGCAGTGCGGGCTTTCACTTTATTTTCTAAAATTATTTTTTCGCGTTTTAAATTTTGTTCTCGAATATTTATGTAAACTATAATGCCAGCAGTAATAAAAACAACCATTATAAGAATAAACCACCAGGTTAAATAAAAGGGAGGTTTAATTGAAAAAGAATAGGAAATAGGTTCTTCATTCCATATTCCCCTATTATTGCATGCTTTTACTTTAAAAGTATATTTACCTGGAGGCAATGGCGAATAGGTTTTATAGGTTTGTGTTGTGGCTGGTTGCCAATCGTTGTCTCCACCCACCAAAATATATTTATAACGCACTTTTTCGGCATCGGTTAAACAAATACTATGAAACTCAAAATAAATGCTTTTTTCGATATAACTTAATCGCAAACCCTTAGTCATTGGATGATCTTTTAGATTCACCTTCATATTTGTAATATGAGTTAGTGGTTCTAAAGTGTTTATTCTTTCCTTGTCGGGAGAAAACTTAAATAAACCATTTACTGTACCGCACCATAAATTTCCATTCCTTCCTATAAACAATGCATTATTCTTCACCTCAATCCCCGTAAATCCACTGCGCTCTGAGTATGCATAAAACGATTGCTGTTTGGGGTCGTATTTATTTAATCCTTTGTTGGTCCCAATCCAAATATTCCCCTCAAGGTCGGTTTGTAACGATGTAATAAGGTCGGCCAACAAACCGTTACTTGTTTTAAATCTTTGTATTTTTTTATCTTTTGAATACACAATAACACCCTGTCCCTCTGTGCCAATCCAAATATTCCCATTTAAATCTTCAGTAAAACATTGGGGAGTAATGTTTCCAAGTGTATCAATAGTTTCAAATATGGTATCATTAATGGTAGTCACTCCTTTCCCTTGCATTCCCACCCACATAACGTTTTTTTTATCGAAATATAAACTAGAAATAACACCTCCCCTAATTCTAACAAATGCATTATTTTCTGGTTGATAATAAAATAAACCATTAATAGTACCCACCCAAACGTGACCATCTTTATCTACTTCCATTCCAGTAGTTACCGTGCCAAATTGCATTACGGAACTATTAAAGCGAGAGGAATAATTTAACTTTCCGTTTTCAGTATTATAAGAATATACACCATCTTCTTTTGTTGCAATCCAAATAATACCATTGGGGGCTTTTTTTAATGCAATAATTTCCTTACTAATAAAATTGGTCGTTTCCGAAATTGATTTAATCGTTTTCCCAGATAAATTATATTTTGATAAGCCTTTAGCTGTTCCTATCCAAATATTGTTCTGATTGTCTTCGGTAATTGCTGAAACTTGTTCACTTAATAAACCATGTTCAATATTGAATGAAACTAATTGCTCGCCTTTAAAAATGCTTAAGCCATTTTCATTGGTTCCGATTAAAATATTTCCTTCCCTATCTGAAATTATGTTCCATATTTTATTTCCACCCAAACCATTGTTTTGATTAAATATTATAAAATTTGGATCGATTCGTGTAATTCCACCTCCCCAGGTTCCAACCCAAATTGCGCCATGAATATCTTGTGTAATACAAGAAACAAAGTTATTAGCCAACCCTCGTTTGGTATCAAATAGGGTTATATTCCCACTCTCCTTATCTTGTCTGTATAAACCACCGTTGTAGGTTCCATACCAAATATTTTTATTGGAATCTTCAAAAATAGTCGTTATCTGAAAAAAGTAAGACAATCCTTCCTGCTTGTAGGTTTTAAAAGACTGCTCTTCTTCATCAAAATATTTTATCATAACATCAATTACAAATAGTATTTTTCCATTTGATAATTCTGTAATAAAATATATTCGGTCGCTAAGTTTTGACTTTCCTGTGTAATGAGTATGCTCTAAAGTTTTGTCAAACAAGGTTGGAATTTTATCTAATTTATATGCGCCATCTCCTTGTGTCCCAATCCAAAATCTTCCTTTAGAGTCCTCTAAGAAACTTGTAATATCACTTTTTATTTTAATAGTGTCAATGGATATCCTTTTAAATGATTTTCCATCAAATACTGTTATGCCACCCCCAGTGTGTCCAAACCATATATTGCCTTTTGAATCTTGCAATATCGAACGAACACCATTTTCAGAAAGCCCGTCGTCAGCAGAATAATTAACAAAAAGTTTTCCATCAAATTTTGAAATACCACTGGCAGTGCCAAGCCAAATAAATCCATCTTTATCTTGAATTAAATCATTAACCTTTGATTGCGATAAACCTTCTTTTACGCTATAATTATCAAAATAATATTTCTGAGCAAACGACGTAGTAACATTTATTAATAAACTTACTAGAATTAGAATTAGCACTTTTTTTTGCATGTTGGCATACCTTTGGGTTAAACAAAAAAACCCTCTGAATGAACCAGAGAGTTTAAAGTTACAATATTTTTATCGTTTTTATTATTACTTTCTAATAAAGAAAAAGGTGCCATTTTCATCTTCAAAACCAGCAATTTTTCCAAACTGCGGTTTCTGGTTTTCGTTTGCCGAAACAGCTTCTGTTACTTTTACAACAATCGATTCAATAGGCATACACACATTGTTGTTAAACTGAAGTGATTTTGCAAATGTTTTAGTGAATTGCGAATTATCTGAAGCTAACTCGTACCCTGCCGATGAAAATACTTGCGACGACTTAAATTTTGTTGCTGATGCGTCATCACACGACCTTACTTTATTTGTTGCTCTCATTGCTTGATAAAAAGAAGGACCTGATTCACAAGCGTCAGTAACAACTAAAGTATGTGTTATGAAGTTGGAATATGATTGCATACCTGCTTTAAGAGAATTAATATTAAAGTAGGTAAACTCGTCATCGCGAGTAGCATCAATAGGAATCCAATATCCAGTTTCGTTAATAAATTTTCCATGTCCAGCATACCATACTAATAAAGAATTTACATTGTTTTTCTTTACCTGATCGCGAAGTTCAATACTGAAAAAACGTTCCATTTCTTTTTTACTCATGTCTTTTTTATGAATAAAATTGTGCACCTGATAATTGGCAAGTGCCGATTTCATAGTAGCAACATCTTTTGTAGGACCATCAAGGCTTGCAAAAGTTTCATAACTGGAATTTTCGATAAAGATAACCCATGTTTTACCCATTGGATTATCTTCAGCTATTTGAGCGCCTTCTCTATTTAAAGTAAAACTTGTTTCAAGTTTATTGTTAAATGCATCAACAGCTATTACTGTAATTTTATTCTTATTCATAATATTAACAGTAGCAGCAAATTTTGGATTTAAATCGGCATCGTTAAAACTTGCTCTTACATCATCAATATAAATGTCTTTTATGTTACTTTCATCTTCAACAAAGCCTTCAATAAATAAATTTGTATCATCTGAATCCAAATAAATTTCACCATTATCGCTGGCATAAGGCGTTGTAATTCGTGCCAATGGTGCATTTGTTTCCATTTTTTGCAAATCAAACTCTTGTTCTGTTGTATTATTGTAGATATCAGAAACGGCTACAGAAACTGTAGAAATACCAGTAATATTTATGCTTTGGCTGAAAGTATAGTCAGAATTTATTTCAATTTTTTCTCCATTTATAGTAAAATTAACAATGGAACTTTTGTCTTCAATTTTTCCTTTAATTGTAATTCTATCAGCATCATTTAATACCGCTAATTTATTTTCTCCTATTACTATTGCAGAATCCATAACAATCAGAGGCGCAACTTCTTCGCGAAGCAATTCAAACAACCTTTTATTGACATCGGCTAATTTTGATGTATTTAATTGCTTATCCTTAGCTAATTTTTCAAACGCTTGATAATCAACTACTGCCAATTTAGTTTCAATTAATTCTTCATTGGCTCTTCCTCTCCAATAAATAGCTTCAATATTATTATTGTCTTTAGCAATTAATTGATTAAAGTCCGATTTTGCGTTTTGAAATTGTCCAAACTCAAAATAATAAATACCGCGAGTTAAAAGAACTAATGTCGCATCGTCAACTAATGTTTCAAGTTTTGACAAATCATTAATTGCATTTGCTAATTCACCACGGTGGTGATATACCAAACTACGTGCATCATATGCATCTGCATCATTTGCAAATTTTTGAACCGCTCTATTGGCTGTTTCAAAAGCATCATCGAGTTGATTATTTTTAAGATATGCCCTTGTTAACGAATAATATGCTTTTTTAAAATTTGGACTTAATCCGATAGCTTTACTGTAATCAGCAATAGCTATTGGGTAAACTTTTAAACTATCATTAGCAACCCCTCTTGTATAATAACTCACATAAGTTTTTTCGATTTTTAGTGCATTATCAATTGCTACAATTGCATTTTTATAATCTTTCAGTTTTATATGCGTGAATGACTTAAATTGAAATGCTTGAAAATTGCCATTGTCAAGAATTACAGCTTCTGAGAGATACTGTAAGGCCTTTTCGTAATTTTGAATTAAATAATTTAGCCTTCCTGCTTGATACAAATAGTCTACCGTTTTTTTATCTAAGCATAATGCTTTTTCATAATCGCTTGCTGCTAAATCTAAATTTTCAAGTTTTTCATAAGCCTGCCCTCTTAAAACTATAGCATCCACATAATTCTGATCCAAAATTATTGCTTGATTCAATTCGTTAAGTGCTCCTTGAAAATCATTGACTTCAAATAATTTCTTCCCTGCTTTATATGATTTTTTTGGATTCTGAGCCATGCCTCCCGTAGCAATTATACTCACTGCAATTATAAAAATCAGTTTTTTCATTTTATTAGAATTTAGATTAATTTAGATTGATATAAGGTGCACATATCTTCACATCAACAAATATACAAATTATAAGGCAAGTAGCATTCTGCTTTCATAACCATTCTTACTAATCTGATTAATAATTTGATATAACTATTTTAATGATGGATAAATGTCAAAAAAGGATGCTTTATAAGCTATTTTGTAAAGCCATAGTAATAGTTAATTTTGTAAGCTAATTTTTCAAAATTTTGACTATGAAACGACAACGAGGTTTTGCTAGTGATAATAACTCTGGAGTACACCCACTTATTCTTGAGTCAATTGTAAATGCCAATACTGGTCATGAAGTTGGCTACGGTGATGACAAGTACACTGAAAAGGCAATTAAAAACTTCAAAAACCTGTTTGGAAACGATATTGAAGTGTTTTTTGTTTTAACCGGAACCGGTGCCAATGTGTTGGGAATTAACAATATGGGGCATTCTTTTAATTCTATTATTTGCCCTGCAACAGCTCATATTAATATTGATGAATGTGGTGCTCCAGAAAAATTTACAGGAATGAAAACAATTTCAATTCCTACTGATAATGGAAAAATAACTGTTAAGGACATTAGACCTCACATGCATGGAATTGGGTTTGAGCATCATAGCCAACCTGGAATTATTTCAATTACACAGCCCACAGAATTGGGAACTTTATATACTCCCGATGAAATAAAAAATCTTGCCGATTTTGCTCATAGCAACCATATGTATTTACAAATGGATGGTGCACGAATTTCAAATGCAGTGGCATCTTTGGATATGCCGATTGCTGATTTTACAAAAAATTGTGGGGTCGATGTTCTTTCATTTGGTGGAACAAAAAATGGAATGATGTATGGCGAGGCTGTAGTCTTTCTTAATAAAGAGATAAGTCAAAACTTCAAATATTTTAGAAAACAAGGCATGCAATTAGCCTCTAAAATGAGATATATTGGAGCTCAGTTTAATGCTTTTTTTGAGGATGATTTGTGGTTAAAAAATGCAGCACATTCCAATAAAATGGCAAAATTATTACATGATGCGGTAAAAGATATTGATGAGGTCACTATAACTCAGGCTGTACAGGCAAATGGTGTTTTTGCAATAATTCCGAACGAGGTAATTGAAAAACTTCAAAACGAATATTTCTTTTACACATGGGATGAAGGAAGAAGTGAGGTTCGTTGGATGTGCTCTTTTGATACAACTCAAGATGATATTATAGAGTTTGCACAACTCTTAAAAAAGCTTATTAAGGAAAAAAAATAGATGGATAAAATTTTTGAATGGGGTCATTCACGCAGATATAACGATTATCCTACCTACATAAAAAATAAATTTGGTGGCAGGGTTCAGAAAATTTCGGTAAACGTTGGTTTTTCATGTCCAAATAGAGATGGCACAAAAGGAACGGGAGGCTGTATTTATTGCGACAATATAACTTTTAAACCTGGATATTGTGAGCCCGGAAAAACGGTTACCGATCAATTAAATAGAGGCGTAGATTTCTTTTCAAAAAAGTATCCTGACATGAAATTCATGGCCTATTTTCAATCATATACGAACACCTATGCTCCTGTTGAAAATCTAAAAAAATTATACTACGAAGCCATTAGCGTTCCTAATATTGTGAGTCTCGTAATAGGCACACGACCCGATTGCATTTCAAAAGAATTGCTTGAAATGCTAGCCGAAATAAATCGAAATATTCCTGTTACCATTGAATTTGGCTTAGAAAGTACGAATGATAAAACACTTAAAGAAATAAATCGTTGTCATACTTGGAACGATTCACTTAACGCAATTAAAATGTGTGCTGATGTTGGAATTGATACCTGTGGTCATATTATTTTGGGCTTGCCCGGTGAAAGCGATTCCGATATGCTTACTCATGCAAAAATAATCTCAGAATTACCATTAACTTCTATTAAACTGCACCAACTTCAAATCATAAAAAACACAAAACTCGCTAATATTTTTGCCTCTAATCCCAATTATGTAAAACTTTTTTCTCTTGACGATTATCTTGTTTTTATCATTCGCTTTTTAGAGCTCTTAAATCCCAAAATTATTATTGAACGTTTTGTAAGCGTATCTCCAATAGAAAAATTAATTGCTCCGAAATGGAATAGAATGAAAAATTTTGAAATTGTTGCAAAAATTGAAAAAGCACTTATAAATAATGACACTTGGCAAGGAAAGTATTTTCAATCTAAAACTTAAGACCTTTCATTTTTGCAAGCTTAATAATTAAATCAGTAGTTTGATTTACTCCGTAGCTTTGTCTGTTTATGGTTGCATCAAACAAATATTCAAGATTTCTGGGCTGTTTCTCCAAAAACATATAAAAAAGTTTGTACCTATTTTCATCGGTTTCAATAGCCCATTCCTCGGCTTCTTCAATGGAGGTATTCTGATTTTTCATAATAGTAGAAATTCTCCAATAAAAAGGGGCTGTTAATCGAATATTGCAAACATTTGGCTTTTCTTGCAATATTGCGGCTCCGGCTCTTCCAATAAAAACAATGTGCCCTTCCCTACAAAGCGAAATCATAACTTCTTTAATGGTATTTTTAATTTTCAAATCGTTCACATGGCTTTTGCTAAAAGCAACAAACATGTCAATAATACTTGATTTTTCTTTTCCCTTATAAAAATGTTCAATTTTTGATGTTGAAAGATTCAATTCTTTGGCAGATTTTTCTAATATTTCTTTATCAATAAATTTCCAGGGTTTATTTTCAGTTTGTTCATTTAATTGAAAAACCAATTGTTTTGCAATTTTTTTTGCCTCACAGCCCGATTGACGAGAAATAGTTATTACAGGGCCAAATTTTGATGGAAGATTCAATTGATTTTTTGCTTCTTGATACCTGTTTTCAAAGTATTTAAAAAGAATATTCTCCATAACAAACCTCCATTTTAAAAATAAAATAAGACCTATGTAATTTAATAAATACGTTGACATTAGTCAAGTTTATTTTTAATCGAAATTTTTTAATTAAAATGATAATATATTTGCATATATTTTTCAATTATGGCAAGAGTATTACTTGGAATGAGTGGAGGCGTTGACAGTACTATTTCTGCAATTCTTTTAAAAGAACAAGGACATGAAGTGATTGGATTAACCATGAGACTTTGGTCGCAAAATGATGATGTGGCGAACATAAAACTTCCTAAACAAATTATTGAGGCAAAAGAAGCTGCCAATACTATTGGAATTAAACATGTTGTTGTTGACATTCGACAAGAGTTTTATGATAAAATAATTAGCTATTTTAAAAATGAATATTTGGCTGGTAAAACACCAAACCCGTGTGCAAAATGCAACACTATTCTTAAATGGGAAGTACTTAACCGAGAAGCAATAAAATATAATTGCAGCTTTATTTCAACGGGCCATTATGTAAATACGCTACAATTAGGCAAATATAAATACATAACAAAAGGATTAGATCCTGAAAAAGAACAATCCTTTTTTTTATGGGGATTGACTCAAGAAATTATTTCTAAAGCAATATTTCCGTTGGGAAAAATAAGCAAATTAAAGGTTCGTGAAATTGCCACTAAAAACAACTTAATCAAACTTGAAAAAAAGAAGGAAAGTACTGGAATTTGCTTTCTTGAAAACAATTATCAACCATTTCTGACAAGTTTGTTAAAAAAAGAAAATATTCAAATTCCGAAAGGTTTTTTTACTAATGAAAAAGGAGAAAAATTGGGCGAACATTCAGGATATCCCAATTATACCGTAGGGCAGCGAAGAGGTTTAGGCCTAGTGCTAAAAGAACCGATGTATGTTAAGCAAATTATTCCTTCTAAAAATGAAATTGTATTAGGAAATAGGGATTCACTTTACAAAAATGAAATGTTGCTTAGAGATTATAACTTTGTTAACATAAAGGATATTGAAAAAGAAGTTATTACAAAAATTAGATATAGAAAGCAAGCAGCGCTAAGTAGGCTTAAAATAATAGATTCCAATTACTTACATGTAGAGTTTATCGAACCCGAATGGAGTATAGCGCCTGGTCAAACTGCAGCTTTTTATGATGGTAACAGACTACTTGGTGGAGGTTTTATTTATCAGTAAATCAATAACCTAAAAAGTTTTTTGAATATTTTAGGTATGTTAATTGGTAAAATGTATCTTCGCATTTTGAAAAAAATGAATATCAATCGTAACGAACAGCTTTTGAGAAGAACTAAAATTTGACAAAGCATAAAAATTAAAACATATGAAAATTAAAAACTTATTAATTGCAGTATTATTTGGAGGAACCATTTTTTCGTGTACAACTTCAAATAATGGAGGAGCAATTACAACAGAGAAAGATTCAGTAAGCTATTTTGTTGGAAACTTAGAAGGTGATCGTATCAGAAAAAGTTTTGAAATGGGTAGTGCTGATACATTAATAAATTTTGATTTATATATTAAAGCATTTACTGATGGATCATTAGAAAAAGAATTTAAAATGGATCCTGATTCAAATGAAGTTTTTATTCAAAATTTTATTAAAGATTTACGTGCAGCAATGCAACAAAGTCAAACAGATTCAACTTTTACTACAAGTGCCTTTAGATTTGAAAGCTCAAGATTAGATTCAGTAAGTTATTTGCTTGGAGCTAATATGGGAAAATACATGACCAAAAACTTCAAAGAACAAGGGATTGACACCATTCTTGAAATGAAATTAATGTATGAAGGTTTTGTTTCTACAATTAAAAAAGAAGCACTTAGAATAGATGCTGAAGACAAGCAAATGATGGTAAGAAGCTATTTTATAGCTCTTCAAGAAGCCGATATGATGAATAAATTTGGCGAAAATAAAGCCGCCGGTGAAGAGTTTTTGGCTAAAAACAAAGCATTAGAGGCAGTAACAGTAACTGCATCTGGATTACAATACGAAGTATTAAAAGAAGGAAACGGTGTAAAAGCAGCAGCAAAGAATACCGTTAAAGTTCATTACCATGGAACTTTAGTTGACGGTACTGTTTTTGAAAGTACTGTTGAAAAAAATGAACCTGCTACTTTTGGAGTTACTCAGGTAATTCCAGGATGGATTGAAGGATTACAATTAATGTCAGTTGGTTCAAAATATAAATTCTTTATTCCTTACGATTTAGCTTATGGAACAAGAGACCAAGGAAACATTAAACCTTACTCAATGTTAATCTTTGAAATTGAATTATTAGAGATTGTTAAGTAATTATATCTCAAAAAAATATTTAGAAAGAGAGTGCCGAAAATTCGGCACTCTCTTTTTTTATGTTAACCCACATTTATTTGATGGTTTGAATTTTTAAATATTATTTTTATGAATAAGGAATCCATTGCTAATTAATCACCAGATATGAATTCTACAGCCTCAAAAAGCTCCTTTTCTGTCATTTCATTATCTATAGATTAAACTCAAAATTAATCTTATATCAAATAATATTTAATTTTTCCCCTATGTCCTGTCGGACTTTCCCCTTGAAGTGAAGATTGTAAATATTAAGTTTTTTTAGCAAACATTTAATTGTTTTGCAAAAAAACTAATTCAAAACGCCTGTCCCTATTAGGGAAAGTCCCGAAGGGGAAAGGGTAAATTATTGATTTGCGAATAACAACCCTATATTAAACTACAATTAAAATAATTTTACAGAATTAAGAAAAAACAGCCTTATTCAAATTAGAACTTAAACAAAGTCCTTACCCCAAAACCATGAAATTCTGAACCTTTAAACCCAACAAAAACTCCTGCTTCGCCAGCAAAAAACAATTGTCCCAAGGTGTAACCAGCTTCTAAATAAGGTTTTCTATCTTCAACATATAAAGCATTGGCATAAATATTTTCTGTCCATAATTTATTACTAATAAAGGGCAAACGCTTTAGTAATAAAAATTGAGTGGTGTATTTAACTTTGCTATGTACATATTTTTTACGAGTACTATACTCGTAGCTATTTATAAGAAAAAAGCTATTGTTAAAATCGCGAATGGCAAAAGGTTCTTCAACAACTTTAAAATGCTTAAAACTAGAAAAATGCATGTTTTCTACTCCAAAAAAAGCACCACTACTTATTGAGTAACTAAGCTCCGAAACAGAATAAATGTCAATTTTTTGCGAAACACCTGCCCCTACTGAATGATATTTTTCAAAATCATCATTAATGCCTATAGCCGTTGAATATCCCAAAGAAAAAGTTGGCCATTTGCTACCTCGTGAATTTTTTCTTCCCGTTTTGTCAAATGAATATTTCCGAAAGGGTGTGTACGAAAAAGATATGGATACATTTAATTTTTTAGATCCTTGTAAATATGAACTATCTATTTCAGAATTAAGCGGAACATTTTCTTCATAATCTTTATTTGGGAAGCTTACTGAAAAATTGGTGTTATTTGATAAAGTATCAACCACCCGATACCCAAAAGAACTCCCTATCATTAAACCATTTTTTAATTCAAAACTTGTTTTGGCTGCAATAAATGCTGTGTGATATTTTTTAATATAGTTTTCTTTTAAAAATATATTATACAAACTATTTACCCCATCTAAGTAACTTTGATTTCCATTAAAATCGCTTGATAAATAGCCATAATTAAGCTCGGTGAAACCCATGCGTTTTGGTGAATGCCAAAAGGAAAGTTGACCTTCGCCAAATAATTTTTCCCTTTCAAAAGCATAGCCTATCTTACCTTTCATGCGTAAAATGTGCACATCATCCACCTTCCATCGCATTTTAAACGATTGATTTAACATTAATCCATCTACCGGATGAAAACGAATATTTCTTGGTGCAAGCACGCCTGGATAAAAGGCATGAAAAACTTTACTCCGCTCCCATTCATAATTACCAAACCCCAGTGTCTTAATTGTTTTTTTGAAAATTGAAGTGGAGTCGTCTTTATCAATCTTTTCCTGAGCCTTTTTATAACTAATTTTTTCTTCATCCGATGCTGGAACCGGTCTAACAGAATCCCAATAAAGTGAATCTCTCACTAAGGCATCCTTTTTAACAATTTGTTTATAATTCGATAGTATTTCTAATGGATTTTCTTTCTTTTCTTCATCGAGCAGAGCCGCCTTTTTCGACATAAGCTTTTGCATTTCAACCATTTCTCTATTCGACAACTCATCTTCTTTATACAAGTCTTCCAACTTTTTGTCTATAGCAGCTACCTTCGGATTCACTTCTTTTTCTTCAGGGATTTCTTCTTCGCTATAAATAATTGCTTGCTCTATTTTATTTTGACTAAACAAAGGGTTAATTCGCACTGAGTCGTACTTTATTGTTGTAGTGTAGGTTGCATCGGCTTTAATACCCATTACACTTATGTGTGCTTTAACAAAAAGATTCACAGGGAAATAATTATTGCCTTTAACCGGGGCATAGAATTGTTTAATTTCAAGATTGGTGTAAAGTGGATTTAATTTCATGTCGTAGCTATAAATACACCATAAATCTTCAACAATATAAACATAACCCTCCATTAACAATTTGCTCTTCCGCTTTGGGATTACTTTTATTTTATCAATAAACCAGGCTCCATCTTGTAATAAGCCTTCGTATTTAAATTTATAATGCGAAAAAGCATTGGGGGCAAAGGGTGAAATATAAAAATCGTCTTGAGATTCATATATA
The DNA here is from genome assembly GCA_016342715.1 of Salinivirgaceae bacterium. Taxonomy (GTDB): domain Bacteria; phylum Bacteroidota; class Bacteroidia; order Bacteroidales; family SZUA-534; genus JAEINW01. Next base: position 17,429 of record JAEINW010000102.1, read on the forward strand.
CTTCCAGAAATTAGTCCAATAACTGGAACATCATCATCACCAATGGGGAAAGAATTATTTACAGAAATTACTTCTTGCTCATAATAACTTGGAGCTCTAAATCTAATTTTGTTAATTGATTCATTTACATAAGTTTCCCCCTCAACCGGTTGTTCGCCATTAACCTCCATTCGTTTAGCAATAATCTTTGGAAGTTTTGTAGCCTTTACTGCACCCTTAATATATACTTCCGATGTATAGGATTCTGCCTGATTAACAAAACCCGGAGCTCTAGCAATGACCTTTCTCATTATTGAATAAGCAGGGTCTTCATCGTCAGCTCTCACGGTAACGCCTGCCAAAATATACGATTGATAAGGTAAAACAATATTTAATTCAATATTTGTTTTTTCAACAGTTACGCTTTTAACAATGTGTCCATAACCCAATGCACGATAGCTCAATGTGAAATTACCCGCAGATACACGCAGATTATACATGCCGTTTTGATTGGCACTTGTGCCCGTTTGCAATTCCTCAATATATATGGTTGCATAAGCAATAGCTTGCCCATCCTCATTTGTTATGGTTCCAAATATCTCTTGCGAATTAGCAGAAAAAGACACTGCGATAATTAATAAGACGAAAAATAATTTATTCATAATAATAGGGTTACCAATTAACTTTTTTCAGACGAAAAATATTATTCAATGTTACAACAATCTTGCCTCTTTTTAATTTAAAATAATTACTGAAACAATTTATGGGATCACATTAAAAAGTTGTGGGTTTAAATAAAACCTTCACCTAAATATTAAATTGTTGCGATGCATGTAGATAATTTCATCTGTATAAACTTTAATTAATTCTTTGTATTTCTGTAACTTATGTTTTTCAATTCATTTGTGGTGACATTTGTTCATGGCAACTATTATTTTTATTTGTATTCACGAACTCGTTATCACTCGGTTGTTGCCTCACACGATTCTATTATTTCAAAGGTGTTACTCATAAATATTTATTTTTTAAGGTATTCGTGAGAAGGCTTCGCTTAGTTCGGCGAACCCTCACCATGAAAGCGCATGTTTCAACTTGCACATATATTCATATCCTTTTGTCTTTGTACCATATTTTTTAACTCTCTTAATGGTGAGGGTTTCATAAAAATAAATTTTATGCTTGCAT
>JAEINW010000103.1 GCA_016342715.1 Salinivirgaceae bacterium
ATTCCAAAATATAAACAAAGAATTTCATAAAATCAATGTACTTATAAACCTGACTGAGTTCCGAAAAACAACAATTTGCAATTGTTAAGTTTTTCGAGAATCCTCGAAATGCTATCAAATTTTCAATTTGAGCATTTCGGGACTACACCCCGATATTTTTATTTTTATGATCTTCCATATATTTAATCAATGAATCTCTTTTTTTTAATGATTTTAATTTTCGTTCAAGATTCATTGCTTCAGATCTACTATCTACTTCAATTGCGAATTTAATAAACCAAGGTTTCTTATTTTTGGTTGATTTATTATAACCGCTATTGTGCTTTTCTAATCTTGCTTTAATATTTTGGGTTTGACCTATGTAGAAACTATCATCTTTTGATGATTCCAAAATATAAACAAAGAATTTCATAAAATCAATGTACTTATAAACCTGACTGAGTTCCGAAAAACAACAATTTACAATTGTTAAGTTTTTCGAGAATCCTCGAAATGCTATCAAATTTTAATTTGAGCAATTCGGGACTACACCCCGATTGTTAGATTGCAAAAATAGAAGAAAATTCTTTAAACAAAGCAAGTTTAAAAAATATATTAATCTAAATTTCTTTGTAGGGCTTTCAAGTAAAAAGTATGTGGATATAATTTTTCATCGTACCAAAGGGTTGAAAAATATCCACAAGTATGAAAATAATCAATTTTAGCGATAGATTATCAAACGGTTTAATCACATAAATATTTTATATATTAGCCAAATAGTTAAGAATATTCCTTAACTAAATGTCAAAATTTAAAAATTAACAAAAAAACAAATTATGAAAAAACTATTGACTCTATTAAGTTTAACAATTGTGTTAACAAATCTATTTTCTCAAAGTTATTGGGGAGGTGAATGGACTGAAAATAAAAATTTTGGATTTACAACATTAAGTTTAGATAATAGTGTATATGCTAACAGCTTAATTAGTCCAATAATAAGTAGCGATAATATATATTTTGTAAATTCTGAAATGAAAATATGTAGAATTATAAAGAATGATTTAAGTAACTATGGAACTGCTGAGGTTTTAGTACCAGGTCAAAGAAAAGTTAGAGAAAACTCAAATTTAATATATTATAACAATCATGTTTACTTTATTGGAGATAATGATCGACTATACGATATTTATAACAATGGAAGTACATGGTCAAATGGAACATATCCAACAGGTGGATGGTCTACAAAAACTATTCGTAAAGATTCTAAAATAATTCTAGATTCTAATAAGGGAATATTTTATGTTTCAATTAATAACGAAATTCACCGTATTTATTATCAAAATGGCTGGAACGGTGGCATAGACCCTGTAGTGTCTGGACAAACTGAAGTCAGATCAAATTCGAATTTGATATATTATAACAATCATGTTTACTTTGTTGGAGTTGATAACAGACTCTATGACATTTTTTACAACGGTAGTTCATGGTCAAATGGAAGTTATCCTACAGGTGGTTTGTCAACGGAGCCAATCAGAGAGAATTCTGAAATAATTTTAGATGCTGCTTTAGGATTGTTTTATATTGGTAAAATTGATAGTAAAATTTATCGTATTTATTATGATCGTGGGTGGCATGGTGGAATAGATCCGCTAATAAGTAATCAAGATCCTGTAAGGGCAAATTCAAAATTATTTTTTTATAATAAACATGTTTATTTTATTAACTCTGAAAATGAAATATCAGATGTATATTTCAATGGTAAAGAATTTTCCAATGGGGTTAATGCTCTTAATCCAGAGGCATCAGCCGTAAAGTTAAATTCAGATTTAGTTGTTAATTCAGAAGGTCTTTTTTATATAAGTTCAGATCATAAAGTTTGTTATTTAATTTGGGACTATATTGATAACGATAGACACCAAGCTTGGAGCTTTGGTTATCTAAATGAGGGTAGCGTAAATTCGGGTTATTCAAAAATAGTATATAGTTCGGATTGTCAGGATATGTATTTTATTGATTATTCTAGAAAATTAAAGGTATTTACGAGGTTAATAAAAAACCCATTAATTAGTACCGTATATGGTGATCCTATTTTTTCAGAAGAGTTTAATGGAGATTTTTCCTATGCAGGATGGAAGTACAAATTCAATGATGGGTCATTTAGAGCTCCAACTGAAAGTGGTAATTTTGCATATACTACCCAGAAAGAAGAAAACTTTGAATTTGATACTGATAATCTTACAATACAAACAAGGTGGGCCCCCGGTGAATATTTGGCTAGAGGAACATTTACTAATTGGGACCCTGTATTGGTACATTATGACTATACAACTGGTATGTTAAATACTGGAGATAATTCTGATATGGACATTACTGAAAATTTTTATTTTAAATATGGTTATTTGGAAATAAGATGTAAAATTCCGGCATGTGCAAAAACAGGATTCGGTTTTTGGATGACTGGGTATTATAGTGGATGGCCACCTGAAATTGATATTTTTGAATTTTTAGGCAGTCAGGAAATAGTTATGACAAATCATTGGAGACATGATTCGGACAAACAATCTTATTCTTATAGGGAACGACCTATAGGTTACCGTTTTTATGATAATTTTTACACCTATGGGTTAAAATGGGAAGCAAATAAGTTAATTTGGTATTTAAATAATGAAAAAATTGCAGAATTTATTGGTGAAAATAGTGATGAAGTTTCTGATTATTTTATGAGGGTAATGTTAACTACAAGAGTTCATACTTATGATACAGATTTATTTTTTGTTGAAGACATGCAAGAGAATTTTCCAAATGAAATTGTTGTTGATTATATTAGAGTATATCAAAATAAAATTAGTAGGCTAAAAAGTGCGAATGGAAATTCGGATGATTTAAAAGAAAATAATTTCAATAATAATGATGAAAATATTGATATTTCAATATACCCAAATCCAGCAAGTGACTATTTAGAAGTTAATGCTCCACCTAAGAGTGTTGTTAATATATTTGATATGTCAGGTAAACTAGTATTTACTAGCCCAGTATTCAATAATACTAAAATTGATGTTACAAATTTAAAAATTGGTGTGTAGACAATTTTTATCGATAATAAAGATTTTAATTATAGTGAAAAAATTATGATTTCAAATTAGAGAATATAATTTAAATTTTAGATAATAAAAAAGGTTAAGCTCAATGCTTAACCTTTTGTTTTTCAGTCGGGGTGACAAGACTTGAACTTGCGACACCTGGTCCCCCAGACCAGTACTCTACCTGACTGAGCTACACCCCGATTGTTAGATGCAAAAGTAAAAGAATTTTTTTTGAATCAAAGAAAGATTGGCAATTATGTTTATGAAATATTTTTTCGTAAGGTTTCTAAATAAAAGGTGTAAGGATATAGTTTTTCATCATACCAAAGGGTTGCAAAATATAAGCCAATTGGAGAAGAATGTAATCCATTGATTTTAATCTCATTTTCTAACCATGCAAGAGCCATGGTAATGCAAGTTTTATGCTCACTTTTAGCCAATGCTGAAACTGCCAATGCCGTTTCTTCAATGGTTCCTGTTATACCTTTTTCAGCGCCAAAACTACCATCGCTATTTTGTTGGTGTGTTAAAAAAAGTTGTGCTTTATTAATAGCCTCTTGAAGCTTTTGGTTGGAATTTGATATTTCCATAGCGTCTTTTAGGTAGGTGCTTACTTTAGCAGTGCCATATACTTTATTGTTTTTGCTTGGTGTGTTTTGATTACCAAACCACAAAGCAATCCAACTTCCATCTTTGTTTTGATTTTTTAACAAGTAATTAGCCATTCTTTGTGTTGCCCTTTCCCATTTTTTATTTAGCGATTTTGGCAGCTTGTTTTGAAGTAAGTTTAGCGATTTTATAAGAGCCAAAAAACCATGTCCTGTAATATCTGCACAGCTGGCATCAAAGGGTAATTTTCCCCAACCTTTGCTAAACGTAGGTATTCCACCATCTCTATTTTGTACCGATAATAACCAATTCACTCCATGTATTAAAGCTTGGTTTTCAACCTCAGTTCCTTCATAAAGGTTAATTAATGCTAGAATAGCTCCTGAAGTATCATCGGCATCAGGAACGGAACCTGAATAATTTGTCCATCCCCAGCCGCCAGATTTAGCATTATTAAAGGCGTGAACTTCTTTGCATTGGTTTTTAAGTAAATGGTTTCTTAATCCATCTATTTCAATTTTCGAAAATTCAGCATTTACTGTATTTCCAAATGCTTTTATGGCCAAGGTGGTAACCCATGTGGATAAGTTGGTGTCAATGGGCCAACTTCCGTCTTTTCTTTGCTGGTTGTGAAGGAATTCAATTCCTTTAATAACTGTTTTTGAATTTGAATATCCAGCATAATTCAAACATAAGTTTACAAAAGCAGTAAGGGGTATAGCTTCTAAAAATCCTCCACTTAGTGGCACTAATTTTTCGAGTTTTTTTAAAGAAGGATTAATAGTTCGTTGTCTGATTTTTTTTATCAACCAGTTTCCCTTACTTCGATTTTTGAAAATGGCAATGCCAACGGCAATAAGGGCAGGAATTGCGTAGCTTACCACTTGCAAATTGAAGAATTGATAAAATTTGGTGGGGAAAACTGAAAATTCAAAGGGTAATTGAGGAATCCGATTAAATGAATCTTTGTCTATAACCTCACAAATGGTCAGCATGGTTAAAATTGGAACAGAAAAGGTGTAGTCTTTTCCGTAAAAAGCCAATATAGAATCGCTAATTGAACCGGATGCTAATTCAATTTTTTCAGTTGAAAGATATTTTTTTATTTTCTGTAAATAGGATTCTGATTCTGAATAATCGTTACCGCAATATGATATAGCTGCATAACAAAGTAATGATGTGCTTATGTTGCTTATGCTTTCTGCAGTATCTCCAAATCCACCATCGCTATTTATATTATTAAGCAACCATTTTATTCCCAATTCAATTTTTAAATCATCTTCTGAACAATCATTTATCTTTAATGCTGTTATAGATACTGCTGTTGATAAGGCACTTGATGAAAGTTCTCCATCCCAAAAGCCTTTGGCATTTCGTTCAGCTAAAAGAAGACAGGATATTTTATTGAATTGTGTTTTGTTTACATTACTCATTGCTAATTTTTTTGTCTTGCATCTTGATACTTTTTACTTGATACTATTTCTCTAGGCTCGCCATTGCTAATAATCCGTAAAAGGTGTATTCTATATCTGCTTCCTTATCAAATTGTGTTGCCACAAATCCACCATCATGATATAAGGATTCAATAAACGTAAGAGCATCGGGTTTAATAATTCGTAAATCGACACTAGCAAACTGCAGTGCAAATAGGCAAACTGCGGTTGATAATAAATCTTCGATTGGAGATTTTTGTAAGGCAGCAAACCCTCCAGATGGACGATAATACTTAATTAATTTTTCAACCAAAGTTTGGGTTGGCTTTTTATTTACTTTGTTCAAAATCAATTCAGCAGCAATCAATGTGCATGGGATTTCCTCTTTGGAAGTGTCTATTTGAGGCTGGAATTTTTTCAAATATTTATTAATCAAATAATAATCTTGCAGGTAATAGAAGGAGATAATGCCTAAAAACCAGATGTATCCAGAATCTTTTGTCGATAAATTATTTAGTGTTTCTATAATTTTTAATTTGTATTTTTTATTTGATTCCTTTTCTGAATTTAATTGTGCCTTTAAAATAGCTCCACAAAATAAATGCACCTTGTCTTTCAGTGAATCAATGGGCATGTTTGAGATGGCTTCAGCTAGTTTTTGTTTAAGAATATTTTCTTTTAGTGAGGATGCAATAAAGTAACCGAAAAGTGAATAGTAGAGGTCAGGTTTACCCGCTTTATCTTTAAAAAAACCAGTTTCATGCATTTGACTTTTCGTATAATGCTTTAATTTTGAAATTGAATTTTCATCGAGCAAAGTATATGCTTTTGACAAGAATTGTTCAAATGGCAACAGTTTCTTTTGGTGAATAATTACCCTTGCGAATAAATTATAAATAGTCGCTAAAAATATTTCCCATAATTTCATGTAATGCCAGTTTTAATCGAACATTTATTAATGGTTCCAGACTTTTGTATGCTTTATCAATATAGTTTTTTAAAAGTAATTCTGTCTTTTTTCTTACCTCATGATTTTCAATGAGCTGGAAAATATTCTCGGTATTCTCTTTAATAATTAATTCTTCAATTTCCGTATGGGTTTTATTATCAACCGAATCTTTTAAAACAGATAGCAAAATTGAGAATTTATGGGCTATAATATCACCCAACTTACCATTAAAATCTGCTAAATCGTCTTTTATCTGGTAGGCAATGCCTAAATGTTCGCTGAATTGCGTTAATAGGGTTTTAATTTCAGGCGATGCTTCTCCAGCAGTAGCTCCCAATAAAAGTGAAACTTTAAATGCAGCACCCGTTTTATTTTTGAATATTTCAATGATCTCAGCGATGGATAAAATGGAACTATTTTGTAAACTAATTAATTCTTCGCCTTGGCCAATGGATAATGCAACATGACCTTCGGCGGCTACTTGCAGGCAAGATGCTTTAATTTCGTGTGAAAGATTACTTTTTGATATCAATTTATAACCTTCACCAATTAGTAAATCGCCAACATTTAGTCCTACCGGAATTCCATATTTGGTATGGATAGTTTCTGAACCATTTCTTGTTATGTCGTAATCTTCAATATCATCGTGAACCAACGAGGCTTTGTGAAAGCATTCCACACATACCGCCATTTGATTTGATATTTCTTTTTGAGGATTTTCAGAAACACTTTCGTAAACCAAACTGGTGAGAAAGGGTCTCCAGCGATTGCCTCCCGACAGTAAAACATCTCTTGATATTTGTTCGGTCTTAGAATTTCCCTGACCAATTATTTTCTGTAATTCCTTCGTATTAAAAATAGATTTAACACGCGTTCTTAATTCTTCCAGATTAATAACATTCATTGATTTAGCGCTTGATATTTGGCTGATTTCAGCTTTTAACCAATCAACATCAGTCATTGTATCGACACATCCATTACCCAACAAAGGAATTCCAAGACCAGGTATGGCGTGTTTTGCAACGGTGCTAAACATTTTTTGTAGCGATTCCATACAACCAACACCAATTACCGCATCAATTTTTCCGGCTTCAATTAATTTGGTGGTTACTGTAGTTCCTTCAGTTACAAGAGCAATGTAGCCCAATTCTTCAGCGTGTTTTAGAATTCCAGAAATTGAACAGGCTCCACACTCTTTGCATAAAAGTCCCAGTTCATCGCTTTCTGCTTTGCAAAGCGTACTGTTTTTTAAACATTCAGGTAATAATAAAACTCTTCTATTAAAGGGAATGGTTTCTACTACACTTCGCCAAATAGCATTTCCGCAACAAAGCAAGGTGAATGCAAAATTATCGAAGCCCCAATTGTTTTTCTCAATCAATTGCTGGGCGTACTGTGTTAATTTTTCATAGGATACGGGCGGAACAATAGTTTCTGAAGCAAAAAATGAATCAGTTATGCTTCTGATTTCTTTCCTGATTTCAGTTTTTTGGGGTACAATTAATTTTAATTCAGTTCCGTTCATTTTCTTTCAATTAACAACACCGAGTACTCGGTGTGAGTAATTAATGATTATTATGCTAGGCTATATTGTATTGGTTTTCATTGTTAATTACTAATTATTCACTTCGTTTATGAGGTCGCTTTGTTATTCGCTACCGCTCATGAGCTTGCAAGCAAGGTTCGCTTAGTTGTACATTGGCTAACCATAGGCTCCCAATCCAAAGAAAGCTCTGTTTTTTGCAAAGCGATACATTCGGCTTTTTTCTGGAATTATTTTGCATGATCCATGACTGCAAACCGTAGGCGAAGCTGCCAGTTTTTCTAATAAATCTTGCCTGTTTGATGTATTAAGTGCATGGTGTTTTTCTGCAAAGAGTTTTATCCATTCCGGATCTTCCATTAGAACACAACCTTTCGTTTTTGCTTGAATCTGATGTCTAAAATCTCGCAAAAATTCTGACTTTTCATACAATTCTGAAATATTTCCATCTTTTACATTTTCACAAGCAATTTGTAAAACAGGGCAGGGTTCAATATATCCAGCAGGATTAATATGATGACTTAATCCTTCAGCTGCCGGGCAAAACGGTTCTCCATCGCCATTCCAATATGAATCAACAATTACTATGTTGTATTTTTTGCGTCCATCAACCATAAATTGGCGTAGTCGCTGAATTTCTTCTGAGCTTAAAGCCAACTCATATTGAGGATTTTCTCCCGATGGACGATAAATATAATACCATAAATAAATGGCTCCCTTATTTGTAACTAGATTCACAAAATCATCGCTCAATGCCATGTCTATATTCGACTTGCAAACGCTAATGGCAACACCAGTTATTAGTTTATTTTGCACACTGGTTTCTATGGCCGAGACGGTTCTGTTGTAAACCGAATCGCCACCACGACGAATGTCGGCTACATTTTCATCACCTTCGAAACTAATTAGTGGAGTTACATTGGCACATTTTCTAAGTTCTTTTGCAATGGCATCATTCAATAAAGTTCCGTTGGTAAATAACTGAAAATAGCAGTCTTTATGTTTTCTGAAAATATCAAGTAAGCCTTTGTACATTAAAGGTTCACCACCCAGAATTCCATAAAAATAAGAACCTTGTTTTTTGCCTTCTTTAATAATATGATCAATTTGCTCAGGTTCCAGTCGAGTTGCTTTCCCATTTTTGGTAACCCAACATCCCTGACATTTTAAATTGCAATCGTCGGTAATTGAAATAAATTGAAATGCAGGAAAAGCTTTTCCGTTTTTTTTTCGCTTACTATATTTGGCAAAACCTATGGCTCCCTTAATCCCAAAATTATAGGCAAATTTATATAAGCACTTTTTATCTGATTTTAGTAATTGGTTTAATACACCCATTATCTTTATTATGCAAGTTTAATATTTCCGAAAGGATTGTTACCCTTTCCATTTTTTATCTCTTTCAACGCATCTTCGCGCTCTTTCATTGCTTTATCTCTCGCTTCGTTTTGAATGATTCGCTGGCGTTTTACTTTTCGTTGAGCCAATGTTTTATATATGTCACTTCCTAAAATTTCGTTCATATCGCTTTGGCGACGTTCTTGTTCAAGTTTTTCATCGATAGATGCACTACCAGCAATGGCTCCACCTTCTTTATATTTAGGAAAAATTATGGCAGTATGAGGGCAGATTCTTGCACAAGCCGGGCAATTATTTTTGCATGCATGTGGATTTTCTACCCATACTTTGTCATCGGTTTTTGAATAGGTTCCAAACAAGCAAAAATCAGCACACTGACCGCACCCGACACATCGTTCGTAATCTAAAATTGGAAACCATGAAGGCCAATCGCTGTTGTTGTTTAATTCAATAATATTCTGTGAAGAATTTTCATTTTTTGAAAAATCAGCTATTCTATTTTCAATTTCATCAATGGATAATTCTCTGGCATTTAGAGTTTCAACTTTGACTTTCTCAGAATTTAATCCGGCAAATTTAAGCAATGAGTTTACGGTTCTTGAATGACACGCTATGATCAATGAGTTTTTATCCTCTGAAAATAAATCTTTTACAGCTTCTTTTTTATCAGCACAAACTCCACAAAAGTCATGAATGTTAACAAGAGAAAGTTGGGTATCTGCTAAAATATTTGAAATTTCAGATTGTGTATGTTCCGATAGATGCTCACTTTTACAGTGACACATTAATACTTGTTTTGTCATAGTTTTAAGGTCTTTTGCATGGCAAAACTAACAATATCAAATTAGTTTTTGTAATTCAAATTATTGAATCGTTTGGTTTGACTCAAAATTTATTTAAAGGTTACACATTATTTAAAATCACAAGATTTAATAATTATTTGAATTTATTTTGAAAAAAGATGAATTTAACAACTCATTAACAAAGTGATTAAAGCTCAGGAAATAAGCATTATAGCTTTAATTTTATTTGTAATTAGTCTACATAAGAATAGTAGCTTTCAAAGCTTCATTTTTATTCATATTTTTAGAATCCATATAAAAAAATTGACTATTTAAAACTAGATAATGATGGGTGAGCTTTTGGTTTTATTACGCGTTTCTTTTCTCTTAGTCTTAATTGATAAATAGTTTTTAATGAATTATAAACTTTTATTTTTTTTAATTCTTAATGGCTTTTATGCAAATAGTCAAGAATTTAGCGAATGGAGAGGATCCGGCCGAACAGGTGTTTATTCAAATGAAAAAAATCTATTAAAGGAATGGCCTGCTGAAGGACCAAAACTTTTGTGGGTAAATGAATCGATTCCCAAAGGATACGCTTCAGTTGCCATTGCAAACCAAATGATTTACACCACAGGCACACAGAATAGTAACGATGTGGTCATTGCCTTTGATATGCAAGGAATGCAAAAATGGCAAACGGCTTATGGTCGCTGTTGGGATAGTTCCTACGATCAAAGTAGAAGTACTCCAAGCGTTGAAAATGATCGTCTTTATGTTTCTAGTGGGTTAGGTGATGTTGCCTGTTTAAATGCTCTTTCTGGAGAGATTATTTGGCAAGTTAAAGCAAATGAAAAGTTTGATGGTACAGCTGGTCGTTTCGGAATTTCAGAATCACTATTAATTGTTGGCGATAAAGTTATTTATACGCCAGGCGGAGAAAAAACAACCATGGTTGCCTTGAATAAAATTACTGGTAAAACTGTTTGGCAATCGGAAAGTTTGAACGATAACCAATCGTACGCATCGCCTTTATTAATAGACCATAATGGAAAAAAGATAATTACTCAATTTACAGAAAATTACTTTTTTGGAGTCGATCCAGATACAGGAAATATTCTTTGGAAGTTCAAATTTGGAGACTATAAACCAGAGAAGGCAAGAAACAATCAAACAAATACACCACTTTATAACAAAGGTGAAATTTTTCTCACAAGTGGCTATGATCACCAAAGTGTAATGCTCAAGTTAGCTGATGATGGAAATTCGGTTTCAGTAAAATGGGTGGATTCTGTTTTAGATGTTCATCATGGAGGAATGGTTTTGGTAGATGGACATATTTATGGAGCCAATTGGATTCATAACCGAATGGGAAATTGGGCATGTTTAAATTGGGAAACAGGAAAAGTAACTTTCAATACTGAATGGGAAAATAAAGGCTCCATAATTTCTGCCGATGGCATGTTGTATTGTTATGAAGAGAAACATGGCAACATTGCCTTAGTTTCTGTTAATCCTGAGAAGTTTGAAGTTATAAGTTCTTTTAAAGTTCCATATGGTGATGGTCAACATTGGGGACATTTGGTAATAAATAATGGAATTTTATATGTACGTCATGAAAATGCATTGATGGCCTACGATATAAAAAAACAATAAATTGAAACTATTTTAAAATTTTTGCGACTACTAACTGGAGCAATTAATAAATCTAAATGATGAAAATATTAAAACTTACCTTAATTCTTACTTTCGCAACTTATTTTTCTGGAAGTTCACAAATTATCAGTCAATGGCGTGGCGAAAATCGCGATGGTATCTATAAAGAAACCGGATTACTAAAACAATGGCCAGCTGAAGGTCCAAAAATGTTGTGGTTTAACGATCAACTTCCTAAAGGATATTCTTCACCAGCAGTTGATGAAAAAGCCCTGTTTATAACTGGAATTATTGATACGCTAGACTATTTGCTTGCCTTAGATTTTAAGGGTGAAATTCTTTGGAAAACTCCTATAGGAAAAGCTTGGATGGCTTCATTCTCCGACAGTAAAAGCACTCCAGCTATTGATGGTGATAAACTGTATGTGATAAGTGATCATGGGGAACTAAGTTGTGTAAATAAGAATACTGGTGAAATTATCTGGCAAGTTGATGCAGAGAAAATATACGGTGGAAAAACAGGATCATGGGGAGTTTGTGAATCGCCACTTGTTTTTAATGATATGGTGTTTTATACTCCTGCTGGAGACAAAACAACTATGGTTGCTTTCAATAAAGAAACGGGTAAAGAAATATGGAAAACAGAAACCTTAAACGATTTTACCGGCTACGTTTCACCCATACTAATCCAGGAAAATGGAATGAATGTGGTGGTTAATGTATTGGGAAATTATGTTTTTGGTGTAAATGCTGATAATGGAAAAATTCTTTTTAAAGCACCATATTCTGAAATAGGAAGTGAAGCTTCTCTGAAAGTTGGAGATTGGGCATCCATTATAAATACAAATTCACCTTTGTATAAAGATCATGAACTGTATGTAACTAGTGGATATGATCATTCTGGGATAAAATTTAAGTTGTCCGACGATTTTTCAAAAATTGAAACCGTTTGGATTGATTCTGTGCTGGATGTGCATCATGGCGGTGTGGTTTTAGTTGACAATCACATTTATGGCTCTAATTGGATAGATAATCGTAGAGGAAATTGGTGTTGTGTAAATTGGGAAACTGGCAAAGCAACTTATGAAGCCGAATGGAATACAAAAGGTTCAATTATTTATGCCGACGGCATGCTGTATTGCTACGATGAGAAAAAAGGCAACATTGCTTTGGTTGAAGCAACGTCTGAAGCTTTTAAAATTATAAGTGAGTTTAAAGTACCTTATGGAAAAGGTCCACATTGGTCACATCTGGTAATTAAAGATAAAAAATTATATGTGCGACACGAAGATGCACTTATGGTTTATGATATTGCTAAATAAATTAACAACATAGCAAAGCGATTTCATGAACGAAGAGAATAATTAGTAATGAATGATTATCAATAAAATATTTAGATTGATTAAAAGTTATAAGCCTGAATGGCTTTGATAATTCAACTTGGGGCAAGACCCCAAGAAAAAGAACAAATTTTAAATCGACACAAGTAGAATTTTTAAATATTGGAGAAGATTTGTATGTGTCGAAAACTAAAAATGAATCAAACACAACAATGTTTAACCGCTTTTTAAAAAAATATCTAGTTTATGTTACCGCCCTGTTGGCGATAATTGCATTCGTATATTGGTTTACCTACAATCCGGTTAAACAATTTACGGCAAGTGTTCCAGGAATGGATAGTGTTCCAGCAACAGATACAAGTGCCCTTGAAAAGGTAATTATTGGAGAACACTTTTTTTCCTATGCACAAGAGGAATCTACTTTAAAAGGAAAATGGCTTCGCTTTCGAGGTGTAAATTCCGATAATATTGTTACTGATAAAACAAAGCTGATATCTTCATTTGGAACTGAGGGTCCGAAAATTGTATGGTCTGTTGATTTAGGTGAAGGGCATTCGGCACCGGTTATTTATAATGGAAAAGTTTATTTCATGGATTACAATGAAATAAAAAAGCGCGATGAATTACGATGTTTTTTGTTGGAATCGGGCACTGAACTTTGGAAACGCTCCTATGATGTTCATGTAAAAAGGAATCATGGAATGTCGCGTACAACTCCAGCTCTTACTGAAAAATACTTAGTTACCATGGGACCAATGGGACACGTGATGTGCGTGAATCCAGCCAATGGTGATTTGTTATGGAGCATCGATTTGGTTAAAGAATATAACACTGTAATTCCATTTTGGTACACTGGTCAATGTCCGCTAATTGATAATGATATAGCAATTTTTGCTCCTGGTGGAAGCGCTCTTTTAATTGGAGTTGATTGTGAAACTGGTAAGGTGGTTTGGGAAACTTCAAATCCGGATGGATTGCAAATGTCACATTCATCAATTATTCCGATGAAGCTTGGAAACAAAAACACCTATGTTTATGCTGCCATTGGTGGTATTGTTGGAGTTTCTGCTGAAGGAAATGATGTTGGAAAAATACTTTGGAAAGACACAGAATTTGTACCCAATGTTGTTGCACCATCACCAGTAGTTTTTAATGATGGAAAAGTATTTATGACTGCGGGATATGGCGCAGGATCGATATTGTTTAAGGTTAATCCAGAGAATTATCAAATTGAAGTTATACAGCAGTTTAAACCAAAAGAAGGATTGGCCTCAGAGCAGCAAACTCCGGTAGTTATTAATGATCGTATTTATGGAATTTTGCCAAAAGATGCGGGATCCTTACGAAATCAAATGGTTTGCTATTCAGTAAACGACATGCAAACTCCCATTTGGACTAGTGGAAAAGAAGCTCGATTTGGTTTAGGGCCCTACATTTTTGCAGATGGTAAGTTTTTTATTGTTGACGATGATGGTTCATTAACTATTGCAACCATTTCGGAAACAGGATTCAATGTGCTTGATAAATACAGAGTAATTGAAGGTCATGATGCATGGGGACCAATAGCTATTGCTGATGGTTACCTAATTATGAGAGATTCAAAAAAAATGGTTTGTCTTAATATGAGAAAGTAGAACGGAGTAGTAAGAACGAAGAAAGGAAAACAGTTAATATGAGAATATAAAATTGATTGGAACAAGCCTGAAGGGCTTAAATATTTTAACTTGGGGCAACGCCCCAAGAACAAAGAATTAAAAAGAAAGACGGTTAAGTTCTCTCTTGGGAGAGATGTCCGTAGGACAGAGAGGGAATTAATTTATATTCAATTTGAAAGAGAAAAATATCTAAAATGAAACAAAAAATCATCATAGCTGGAGCAGTATTACTTTTAATAGTTGTTGTGCTATTAATGGTCAGAGATATGTTTCAAGATCCTACAACCATCGAAAGCAATCCTTACGAATACAAACTGGATAATTTTAAAGATATAGATTCTTCACTTTTTTGTTATAAAGAAGTTAAACGATTTAATCCCATCATTCAAAAATTGAACGGAATAGCAATTGATAAGGATGATAATTTATATTTAACAGGTCTTCAAAAAGTAATGATTTACTCTAAGGATTTGGAATTTCAAAAAGGGTTTAAAATAAATGCTGAAGCAAAAAACATTGCTGTTGCCGAGGATGGGAAAATCTATTTAGGAGTTTCAGATCATATTGAAATTTGGGATAATCAAGGAACGCATTTAAAAAGCTGGAATAGGTTTAATGCAAAGTCTGTTCTTACAAGTATTGCAGTAGGCGAAAAATCAGTTTATTTGGCCGATGCTGGAAATAAAGTAGTATTGGAATATGACTTTTCTGGAAAACTTATTCGAGAAATCGGGAAAAGAGACACCTTAAGTGATAGACCTGGCTTTATTATTCCAAGTCCGTTTTTTGATGTTGCTATTGGCCGTGAAGGCGAACTTTGGGCAGTGAATTCGGGCATGCATACTTTTGAAACATATAATTCGTCTGGAGAATTAGTTTCAAGCTGGAATCGAACATCCATGCAAATTGATGGATTTAGCGGATGTTGCAATCCATCGCACACAGCAATTTTATCTGATGGTTCTTTTGTGACCAGCGAAAAAGGAATTGTTCGTGTTAAAATACATGAGCCATCGGGAGAATTTAAATGCGCCATTGCAGGTTCTGCTGAATTTACAGATGGAACGACAGGAATGGATATTGCAGTAAATTCAAACGATGATATTTTTATTATTGTACCTAATAAAACAGAGGTAAGAGTATATAAAAAGAAATAAATATAAAAGCTTGAAAATAAAGAATATTATTAAAGCCCTGAAAGGGCAAATAAATTTAGCCCAATGGCGAAGCCTTGGGCGAAAAAAGGTAGTATAAACAATCGCCCTGAAAGGGCAAATTAAATATTTATGGCACAATCGTTATCAAAAGTTTTCGTCCATATTATTTTTCATATTAAAAGTGATAGTTGCAAAATCCGTTCACAGGAAAAGCAGGCTTTGTATGCATATATGGGAGCGATAATAAAAGACAACAAATCAATTCCTATCATTATAAATGGAGTTGACGATCATGTGCATATTTTATGTGTTGTTTCAAAAAATATAGCTTTAGCAAAACTTGTTGAAGAAATAAAGAGACATAGCAGCAGGTGGATTAAAACTATGGATAAGCACTACCATAATTTTTCCTGGCAAGGTGGATATGGTGGATTTTCTGTAAGCCCCTCACTGCATGATAAAACGAAAAGATATATTCAAAATCAAGAAGAACACCATAAGAAGATGAGTTTTAAGGAGGAATATTTACTATTTTTAAAGGAGTATGGCATTGATTATAAAGAAGAATATTTATGGACAGATTAATTTTAAACTGCCCTTTCAGGGCGCAATTTTTGCTTTTTATGAGTTCCCGAGGCGATGCCATCGGGTTGAAATTATTTAGGCTTTCAGCCTGTTTTTTACCAAAGAAGTTTGAAAACAAGTAAAGGAAAGTTTATGGATAGAAGAAAGTTTTTTAGATCAATTGTTCAAGGTGGAATATTTTCTGGTCTTGCTATAACTTCTGGATATTTACTGTTGAAAGAGAACCCAGAAAATCAGGAATTGTGCAATTTGGATTTTGTTTGTCAAAATTGCAAAAAGAACAGCCATTGCAAGCTTCCTGAGGCATCAAAATTCAGGCTTAATAAGCGTTTAAACCGATAACTTATGGTTGATTCAGATAAGAAAGATAAGATTGATAGAAGGGAATTCATAAATACGGGAGTTCGTATATCTGCTGCTGTTGGGATTGGAGGATTAGGAGGAGTTTTGCTAAGCAATTCTTCAAAACAAGAACTGGTTTGGCAGTTGGATGCTTCAAAATGCGTTCAATGTGGACGATGTGCTACAAGTTGTGTTTTAACACCATCGGCTGTAAAGTGCATGCACGTTTTTGACATGTGTGGCTATTGCAATTTATGTGGTGGCTATTTCCGCCCTGGTGTAAAAAATCTTTCAACTGCAGCTGAAAAGCAATTATGTCCTACAGCTGCCATTGAGCGAGTTTATATTGAGAAACCTTATTTCGAATATCATATTATTGAAGAATTGTGCATTGCTTGTGGTAAATGCGTAGCAGGTTGTGGATCGTTCGGAAACGGATCGATGCAATTGCAAGTGAATCACAGTTTATGTGTAAACTGCAACGAATGTGCCATTGCGAGAGCTTGTCCTGTTGAGGCCTTTAAAAGAGTTCCAGCCAACGATCCCTATTTGTTTAATGGAGTGATGAAAACAAAGGATGACGAGGCTTAGATTTAAAATAAAAATAAAGCCCTGAAGGGGCGAAATTATAAAACATGGGGCATCGCCCCATGTGATAATAAGTAAATGAAAAATGGTGCAAGTAGTAAATGAATTTGGAAAGAAGAAATTTTCATGCACCATAATAAGTAAAAGAAAATTATAGCAATGACAAAAAAAACATTATACATATTTTTCCTTTTCATCCTGTTAATCCAAGGCTCTGTTCTTCAGGCGCAGCGCTTTCCAAAACCTGAATTTGAAAACGGCCATACACAACCTGAATTGCAAAAACCTGAAGCTCGTTCCAATGCATTGGAGCTACTAGATATTTTTGTTCTGTTGGCTAGTTTATCGTTGGTGTCATGGTTGGTTCTAAAGAAACGTTCTCGACGAGGCGTTTTATACATGAGTATATTTTCAGTGATTTATTTTGGTTTTATCCGCGAAGGTTGTATCTGCAGTGTGGGTTCTTTACAAAATGTAGCTTTGGCATTATTTAATCCGGGTTATGTTATTCCAATTTCGGCAGTCTTGTTTTTTGTTTTGCCTTTGCTTTTTACTTTATTTTTCGGAAGAACCTTTTGTGCAGGTGTTTGTCCATTGGGAGCCATTCAAGATTTGGTGGTGATAAAACCCATTGAAATCCGTCCTTGGTTACAAAAAACATTAGGAATAATACCCTTTATTTATTTAGGATTAGCCGTTTTATATGCCGCCACAGCTTCCGATTTTGTAATTTGCAGATACGATCCTTTTGTTGGAATTTACCGTTTAGATGGCACCTTTACCATGTTTGCCATTGGAGGTATTTTATTATTGGTAGGTGTATTTATTGCTCGTCCTTATTGCCGATTTTTCTGCCCCTATGGAGTGCTTTTAAATTGGGTGAGTCGTTTTTCGAGAAAACATTTAACAATCACACCATCAAATTGCATTCAGTGTAAGCTGTGTGAAAATTCATGCCCATTTGGTGCTATTGAAAAACCTGTTGAGGAAAATATTAAATTGGAAAAGAAAACCATGATCATTCGTTTTCTCGGATTGGCTCTTATTATTCCATTGTTAGTTTATATTGGAGGCTGGACAGGTTCTCAAATTCATGAGAAATTAGCATTGGTAAATCCAAAAGTAAGTCTGGCTCAGGAATTAATTGAAGCTAACGAAAATCCAAAGATGGAGGAATCTTTAAATATTGAATCTTTTAGATCGAGTGGTAAATCGGCCAATGAGTTGTTTGAAGAATCGGCTCAGATCTTAGATCAATTTGAAATAGGTGGGTGGTTGTTTGGTGGATTTGTTGGTTTGGCTATAGGACTTACATTAGCTTCATTAGCAATATTCCGATATCGCAAAGATTATGAACCCAATAGAGCAACTTGTTTAAGTTTGTATCGTCCTGATTTTGGTTGACTCTTTTTCTTAGTTATTAACTATTATCTCAAATGTTAAATTTGTTAAAACT
>JAEINW010000104.1 GCA_016342715.1 Salinivirgaceae bacterium
AAATATTCTTCGTTCTTTCTACTGTATTCTTTTACTTCAATCTTCGATTTTTCAAGTTTATCAATTTCATCATAAACCTCTTGTAATCGCTCATTATTAGTAGCTCTAAAATATTTAGCATCGGTTAAATGTGCAATTTGAGTCAAAACTTCTTCGTCAATTTCCACATCCATTTGCTGATATCTTTTTCTACCAAACATATCCTGTACCGGATAAGGCGCTTGACCATTGGTTCCAATTCCAATGGTATAAACTCTAACACCAAAAGTGCTTGCTATTTCCGCTGCAGTGAGTGGTGGCACTTCTCCTTGATTATTCACCCCATCGGTCATTAAAATTATTACCTTGCTTTTAGCTGTACTTTCTTTTAATCTACTTACAGAATTGGCCAAACCTAATCCTATGGCAGTTCCATCTTCAATCATTCCCTGTTTAACATCGTTAATCAAGTTAATTAATACCGCATGATCGGTAGTTAATGGACATTGTGTGAAACTTTCGCCTGAAAAAACTACCAAGCCTATTCTATCATTGGGTCGCCCTGAAATAAAACGGATGGCATCTTTTTTAGCGGCATCTAGCCGATTGGGTTTAAAATCTTCAGCCAACATACTACTTGAAATATCCAAAGCCAAAACCACATCAATACCTTCTGTTGTGGTATTACTCCAATTATCGGTTGATTGTGGACGCGCCACGGCAACAATCAAAGCAGCCAAGGCTAAAACTCTCAAAACTACTGGAAGATGTCGCAAATAATATTTGTAAGTATTGGGCATTTTTGCAAAGCTTCCAAGTGTTGAAACCTGTATGGATGCTTGAAGTGTATTATTTCTTAATACATACCAAACAATTATTGGAATGAGTACCAATAAGAAATACAATAAGTTTGGATTATGAAAAGTTATATTTTCCATTTATTTATTAATTTTCAATGGGTTCTGATATTTCATTTTCTTGATGTTTTTCATCCTCATCTCTTAAAATTACCACAGGCTTTGTTTTGGTAACAAAATCGAATACGAATCTATAGCTGGCTTCATTTTCATCAGCCAAAGCTGAACCTTTAGCAAATTTTATAAAATCGGCTTTAACCAATAAGTCGAATAAGTTATCTTTTAAATCTTTCACTAAATCACCGCTAATTCTAAAGGCATCAATAATTTCATCCGTAGTCATTTCCAAGGCTTGAATAGCATACCTGTTTTCAATATATGCACGAACAATTTCGGTTAGTTCTGAATAGTATTCTTTAAGCTTACCTTGCTGCCAAAGCTTTTTATCTTTAAGAATGTCAAGATCTCTGAATGCAATAATATGTGCTGGCTCTTTAGGCTTCTCTTTTTTAACAAAAATAGCTTCTTTTCGAGTAAGCTTTAATAGCAAATAAATAATTGCCAAAATTAACAAAATGCTACCTAGAGCGATACTGGCTGCAGGCCAAACTTCTTGAAAAGTTAAGGGAGCATCTAAAGGCGCTTTAATATCCGTAATAGCCATTGCATTTGCTGTATCCAAAGGCATGGTCACTACCCCAAAGTACACAGGTCTCGATTGAACGGTATCCACACGCTCCTTATCAGGAAAGGTAATTTGAAAATCAAGCATAGGTATCTCATACCACCCAGTATCAAAGCTAGTTACCAAATATTCCTGTTTTACTTTCAAATTATTATCAACCATTGACGTATCGAAATCAGAAATATTTAACACTTCCAATCCTTTAATTATGGTATCTGAAAATATTGGGAATTTAACCTCAAAGTTTGCAGGGAAACTTGACTCAATAGTAAGTTTTGTTTGATCACCTATTAACATGATATTAGTATCCATTTTAACATCAATGGTAATTTGTGCTTTTGATGCAAAACCAAAGCCAAGCAAAACAACCATTAGTACTACTAATATTCTAATATTAAATAATTTATTCATTCTAAGCTCCTCTGTGTTTAAATAAATAAATCAGTGGCTTCACATAATCGTCACCAGTTGCCACCGATGCATAATCAACGCCACTAAGTTTAAATGTTTGTTCAAGATTTGCGGTATGATTTTCCCACCAACTTTGGTAAGAAGATCTAACTCTTTTACTGGCCGAATCGACCCACTTATATTCCCCTGTTTCAGCATCAAGCATTTTAACCAAACCCATATTCGGAATTTGTGTTTCTCTTTTATCATAAACTCTTAAACCAACGATATCATGTTTTCTGTTTGCTATGGTAAGCGCATCTTTGAAATCGGCAGAAATAAAATCGGAAATTATAAAACCAATGGAGCGTTTTTTAATTGCATTGGTTAGATACTCAAGAGCCCCAGCAACATTCGTAAGTTTACTTTCGGGTTCAAAATTTAACAATTCGCGAATAATGCGCAAAATGTGCTTTCTTCCTTTTTGAGGAGGAATAAATTTTTCGACTTTATCGCTAAAAAGAATTACCCCAATTTTATCGTTATTATTGATGGCAGAAAAAGATAAAACCGCAGCAATTTCTGTCATTAACTCTTGTTTATATTGTGACTGCGTGCCAAAGTTTTTCGATCCGCTTACGTCAACCAATAACATTACCGTTAACTCGCGTTCTTCTTCAAACACTTTAACATACGGATGATTAAAGCGTGCCGTAACATTCCAATCGACATCGCGAATTGCATCGCCATACTGATATTCACGAACCTCGCTAAATGTCATACCTTTACCTTTAAATGCACTGTGATATTCACCGGCAAATATCTGGCTTGACAAGCCACGGGTTTTTATTTCAATATGTCGTACTTTTTTTATTAAATCTGAAGTTTCCATATTTTTTTTGTTACAGGTTTCAGGTTCCTTGTTTCAAGTTTAGTTTTTCCAATTGTTTTCAACATAGCTTATAAAATTGAAAATCTTTTTGCTCAAAACAATATATTCATCAATTATATTATTAATCGGATTATCCTCAAAATGCAATTCATTTATCATTTCTAATTGAGATAAAGCTTCATCACAAGATGCATGAGCAAATACTAAAAATCGAATAAATTCAGCCTTATATCTTCTTCTTCCATATCCTTCAACAATATTATCCTTTATACTTTTTGATGATCGTCGAACCTGACTACCTTGTTCAAATAATTCGTAATTTGGTAATTGCATGGTAAGTTTATGTACTTTAATAGCCAAGCTATAAGCTAAATTATAAATATCCAAATCTCGATAACTTTTCATATTATTCTCTTCACATGCAACTTATAACTTGAAACCTGCAACTTACTTAAGGTACTTCAACAGCATTTAAAATATCGTTAATAATATCAACCGATGTTATATTTTCTGCTTCGGCCTGATAGGTTAATCCAATTCTATGGCGCAACACATCGTGACAAACCGCACGCACATCTTCTGGAATAACATATCCACGACGTTTAATAAATGCATAAGCTTTTGCAGCTTTTGATAAGTTGATACTAGCACGAGGTGATCCCCCAAAGCTTATCATATCTTTAAGATTTACTAAACCATAATCTTCAGGATACCTGGTGGCAAATACGATATCTACAATGTACTTCTCAATTTTCTCGTCCATGTACACATCTTTAACAACATCGCGTGCTTTTAAAATATCTTCAGTTGTTAATATTCTATTTGGCTCTGGGAAATTCTTGGCGAGATTTTCACGTACAATTAAAATCTCTTCTTCCTTTTTAGGATAATTAATAACCACTTTTAACATAAAACGGTCGACTTGAGCCTCAGGCAAAGGGTAGGTTCCTTCTTGCTCAATTGGGTTTTGTGTTGCAAGAACCAAAAATGGTTTTTCTAATTTAAAAGTTTGGGAGCCAATAGTAACTTGTTTTTCCTGCATGGCTTCAAGTAAAGCACTTTGAACTTTTGCAGGAGCACGGTTAATCTCATCGGCCAATACAAAATTATTAAAAATGGGACCTCGTTTTACAGTAAATTCTTCCTTCTTCATACTGTAAATCATGGTACCAATCACATCGGCAGGCAACAGGTCTGGTGTAAACTGAATTCTACTAAACCCAGCATCAATTGTTTTTGCCAAGGTGTTAATTGCCAATGTTTTTGCCAACCCTGGCAGTCCTTCTAAAAGAACGTGACCATCAGAAAGCAAACCAATTAATAAACTTTCAATTAATTGTTTTTGGCCGATAATCACCTTATTCATTTCAATTGTAATAAGATCGACAAAAGCACTTTCCTTTTGAATTCTCTCATTAAGTTCTTTTATATCAACAGTTTCACTCATGATTATTAGTTTTCAATGATTCGTTATCTAATTTTATATTTTTCTCTAGTTTAGGTCTGATGTGCATATCAACATTCATACCATCAAAACCCTTTTCAGATGCGAAGATTATCAATCTTTATCAAATGTCATAGCAACTTAACAATGTTTAACGCGCTTTAACATTTCTTTAACTTTTCAGCCGACATTTAAGATAAAATTGTCAGTTAAAAATTGCCAAGATTAATTAAAATTGATGCGAAGTTAAAAAATATAAGCGTGCTACTTATATAATTCATTTGAAAGTGGTATTATAACTCATAATATTGTTTTATTTGTAAAAAAAATTGAATTTGAATTATAGATATTTTATAAAATTAGATTACAACGGATCAGCTTTTCATGGTTGGCAAATTCAACCCAATGCCATAACTGTGCAAGAAACTCTTGAATTTGCATTATCAAAACTATTAAAAGAAGAAATAAAAATAGTGGGTTGTGGAAGGACTGATACTGGCGTACATGCCAAAAATTTCATTGCACATTTCGATTCAACTACCAAGCATTTAGAATCAAACAATCCACTGCTTTACAAACTCAACAAATTCATTCCCAAACAAATTGTAGTTCATTCAATACACAAAGTACCTAATGATGCGCATAGTAGATTTGATGCCACTTCAAGAACTTACAAATACTTTATAAATCGCAAAAAAGATGTGTTTAATTTTGAAAACTGTTATAATTTAACCCTTCCATTAAATATATTGGAGATGAAAAAAGCAGCCGAAAAATTATTTTCTTACATTGACTTTACAAGCTTTAGTAAAATTAACACCGACACAAAAACAAATAATTGTACCATTATGCAAGCCTTATTTGAGGAAATAGATGATCAACTTATTTTTACAATAAAAGCCGATCGGTTTTTACGAAATATGGTTCGTGCAATTGTTGGCACCTTGCTCGATGTTGGAAAGGGAAAAATAAGCGTTGATGATTTTTGTAAAATTATTGAAAGCAAAGATCGCTGCAAAGCAGGGGCTTCTGCTCCTGGAAATGCACTTTTTTTAATCAAAGTTACCTATCCATTTGAATTTTAAATACTAATCACAATTAAGCCAGCCAAAATATCCTAAACTATTTCATTCGTATAAACTTTAATTAACTCTTTGTATTTCGGCAACATATGTTTCCAATTTATTTTTCGTGACATGTGTTCATGGCAACTATTATTTTTAGTTGTGAACGAATGTGCATGAAGGTTTCATCTTTTTATAATCTATTATCCCAAACCTTTTATTATAAAAAACCGTATTAACGTTAAGTTTGGCTTTTATTATTACATGTGAAAGCGTAACTTACTACAAACATTTTTATTCTATTTGATGGGAAAACCCCTAGTCTATATCATATTATTGATTTGCATTTTGCTTCCAAAAAAAAATTTTGCATTAACAAACACTAGCGTTAACTACGATAAGGTATGGCACATATATAAAAAAGCCATTGCATTTAAAGGGGTAAATAACGATTCTGTTTTACATTATTTAGACTCATGCTACACTTTTGAAGCGTTTAATAATGCACCCAAATTAAAAAACAAATGCGATTTATTATATGCAGAAATTTTAAGACTAAAATCGGAATATACTGAATCATCTGTGTATATTCATCGATGCATGCCCTATTTTGCAAAAAATAAAGGATCAAAGGAATTTGCCGAGTGTCAATATATACTTGGCTTTTGTTATTCCGAACAATCAAATTTTGAAGAGGCAAGCAAACATTTAGATATAGCTCTGCATATTTACGATTCTCTTGACATGAAGCTTGAATATTTTAAAACCATGAATTCTATTGGATCAAATATGTATTATCTTGGAAAATCCGATCTAGCAAAAAAAATATATAAAGAAATATATAATTTTGCAATAAATCAGAATGACACCTCGTTTATGGCCTTAAGCTTAAATAATTTAGCTGTTATATATAGTTCGCAAGACACAGCCCTTAACTACACCGCTCTTTATTACTATAACAAATCATTAAAAATATCTGAAAAACTTAAAGAATTTTTGTCAATATCAAATACCTTAATGAATATTTCCACTATATATTCTGACAGAGGACAATATGAGAAAGCTTTTGAAGTACTTCACCAAGCGAATAATGTTAATAAAAAGGCCAATGATTCCATACAGTCGATATACATATATTTTAACCTAGCTATTGTCCATACAAATTTAAAGAATATTGATAGCAGTTTGTACTACTATAATCTTTGTGAAAAACTATCAATACAAAAAAACCATATCGCTTTACTTTCAGATATTTACATCAATAAATCTGAGGTTTATGAGAAACAAGGAGATTTTAAAAATGCTTTCAAAAATTCAAAAGAAGCGCATTTTTGGAAAGATTCTATTTGGGAACAAAATTTACTTCAGGTATCCTCCGATATTGGATTGAAATATGATAATCAACAAAAAATTAATGAACTAAATTTAAAACAAGCTTTAATTGATAAACAAGAAAGCAAATTAGCCGAAAATAAAACAAGAAATATAGGGATTGTAATAATTGCGAGCATGTTTTTAATAATGCTTATTCTTATATTTATATATTCACGCAAATTAAGTAAGATTAACCTTCGACTTAAAGAAACCAATTTATTAATTAACGAAAAGAATAAAAACTTAAACGACACAATAAATACTCGCGATCGCTTAATTTCAATAATTGCCCACGATATAAAAAATCCGCTCTCAACTATGGCAGGTTTTGCTGACTTAATTGCAAGTGGCGAAACAAAAGAATTAACTCAAATACAAGAATATGCTGATCACATTTTAAGCTCGTCGAACAATCTGTTTGAATTATTAGAGAACCTTTTAAAATGGGCCAAAGCTCAAAAAGACGCTATAAAAACCAATCCTAAAAATTTAAATATTCATGAACTCATTGAAGGTAACATATCACTCTTGAAACATACAGCTTCATCAAAAAATATTAAAATCATTAACGATTGCGATATAAAAACTCAAGTATTTGCTGATAAACCAACCGTAAATACCATTTTTAGAAATATTATTAGCAATTCACTAAAGTTCACAAATACAGAAGGAAGCATACGAATATCTTGTGGACAAAAAGAAAACTTTATTTTTGTTAAAATCGAAGATAATGGCATTGGCATTAAAAAGGAAGATATAGTAAAACTATTTGATAGTGGAGCCGATAGAAATACCATTGGCAAAAAAGAAAACAAAGGTTTTGGCCTTGGCCTTTTACTCTGTGATGAATTTGTTAAACTGAATAAAGGATTTATTAGCGTGACCAGCGAAATTGGATTAGGAACATCCTTTTACATAAACCTTCCTAAAAGCATTTAAGAATGCCATATTTCATAAGCTTTTTCAGCTTGCAACTCCAACATTTTTAATCCGTTGATTATTTGCGAACCTTTTTCTTTGCCTTTTTTAAGAAAAGTAGTCAATTCTGGATTGTAGGTTAAATCGTAAAGAATATGATTTTCAGTTAATTCACCATATGGAATATCGGGAAAACCCTCAATTTTTGGGTACATCCCTAATGGAGTTGTATTTACAATAATATGTGACGATGAAATAATTTTAGAATCAAGATCATTATAGGATATTTCATTGCTAGATTTTGGATATCGAGAAACATACATTGTCGTAATCGCCATTTGATGTAAGGCATAATTCACAGCCTTTGCAGCACCTCCAGTTCCTAAAATCAAAGCGGTTTTATGGTTTTCTTGTAATAATAGTTTAAGGGTTTCACTAAATCCATAGGCATCAGAATTATGACCAATCAAAACCCTTTTGTTATTTGTTTGAATAACTTTAATAACATTTACTGCACCAATTGCTTTTGCTTCAGGTGACAATTCGTCCAAAAATGGAAGAACTTTTTCCTTATATGGAATGGTAATATTTAAGCCTTTAATAGTATCATTTCCTTCAAATATTTGAGGAAATTTTTCAATGCAATCTATTTCAAAATTTCTGTATTCAGCCCTCAAATTTAAGCTTGAAAACTTCTTTGAAAAATACTTCTTTGAAAAAGAATGTCCTAAAGGAAATCCTACCAATCCATAAATATCCATAGCAACTTATTCTTTTGCGGGTTCCGATTTGCTTCCTAAATATTCAGTAAGCCAAATAGCTAAAATTCCCAAAATTATAAACAATACTGCAATAAATAATTCAGTATTAACTGTTGGTAAAAACCAATCATAACCAACCGGTTTAACTTTTTCGCCAAAGGTTTGCGTTAAAACATTTTTCCATGGCCATAAAATCCCCAGCGATCCTAAAATAAACCCTGTTAAAGTAGAGATGGTTTGATTATGAAATTTCTTTAACAACCATGATAATCCATGTGAAAAGGCAATCAATCCAACTACTGCACCTATAGCTACAGGAGCAAGAATTGCAATATTTAATTCACTTACCGCAGAAATCATCACTAACTGGTAATTGCCTAACAAAATTAACACAAAAGACCCTGATAAACCTGGTAGAATCATGCTACAAATAGCAACCACTCCACAAATAATTAAATAAAAAAATCCGCTATTTTCCGATGCTGGTGTAAGAACAGATATGGATATAGCAACTGCCGTTCCAACAATAAAACTTATAATTACAGATAAGTTCCATTTTTTAACCGTTTTACCAACAAAATAAACCGATGCTAAAACCAATCCAAAAAAGAAAGACCAAATATAAACCGGGTAGCTTTTAAATAAAAATTCGAATAAATGTGCTAATGAAATAATTGCGATTCCAATTCCACCAAAAACCGATACCAAAAACCAAAAATCAATATATTTTATTAATTCCTTAATTTTTCCACTAAATAAAAGTTTTATAGCTGTAAGGTCAAACGATTTTATTGCGTTTATTAATCTTTCAAAAATTCCTGTTATTAAAGCAATGGTTCCACCTGACACACCAGGAATTACATTTGCGGCACCCATGGCCATCCCTTTAAATATTAACGATATAAACTCTTTCATATGTTTTATTTTTTGCAAAAACTTAGCGTTTGATATAAGTAATAATCAATGTTAGTTTGTGTTTCTATTAATAGCTTACGCTCACGCTTTGCTTAGTTATGTCAGCCAAGGGCTGTGTTATTTTAAATTCAGATAGCAAACATAATAATATTATTGCTTGCATAAAAAAAGGAGCTACCGAAGCACTCCTTTTCAAGTGATATATATTATATTAATACATATTTTCAATTTTGTCCCAAAGTTGTTTTCTATATTGCTCACGATCAAATCGTTCACAATCATCCACAGAATCGACATTTTCGGTAGTGTACATCATTTCTTCAACAAAGTCGGGTGAACGACGAATTCCTTCACCAACATTAATTAAAACCTTGTCTCCATTCTTAATAATGCCTTTATGCAACGATTCAAAGAAACCACCCATTGATATTGCGGCAGCAGGCCCCATTCTTACTGTATTTTCAAATGCAACTACTCTTGCAACATCAATTAATTTATCTTCATCAAATTCAATAATTTCGCCACCACTTCTTTTAACCAAATCGGCAATTATTGGATAAGTTCCTGGTTTACCTGTTGCAAGTGTTGGCACTTTTGTTACAGGATTTTCATAGATTGGATAATCATGTAACCAACCTTCAGGAAACTCTTCTTCTTTAGCTTTATCCCATCCATGAGTCATTGGTGCACAGCCACTTGGTTGAACCATTATAAATTTGGGCATTTTATCAACTAAACCCAATCCTTCTAATTCTTTATATGCTTTTTCAATGGCAATTGGACCTGTACCTCCACTTAATGCTTGAATGTAAACATTTGGAACTTCACCAATTTGACGCAACCACTCAAAAACCATAGTTTTTTTAGCTTCAACGCGCATTGGGTCTATATTTCCGCCCGACATTAATATATTATATTTTTTAGCATAATCGGCAGCCACTTTTTTAGCTACAGCATAATCGCCGTTTACTCTAAATAGTTTTTGTCCGTAACTGTTTACTTCTGCTTCATTTGCTTTTAATGCATCATTGGGAACAAATACAGCAATACTAATTCCCGCCTCAGCTAAATAATGCGCATAAGCATTTGCAATGTTTCCAGTACTTGCAATAACATATTCTTTTATTCCATTTTCTTTTAAAACACTAGCCGCTATTGCAGCTGCAACATCTTTAAAAGTTCCCGTTCCCGGATTTAAATCATTTCTGTATGCATGAACTTTTATATCTAAATTATATTTGCCTTTTGCAAAATCTTCAAGAAAAGTCCAGTTTTCTAATGGTATAACTCCTTCTCCTCGACTAATAATATTCTCCGGATTATTTATTGGAAGGAAATCAAAATAATGAAATACGTTTTTTGGATCGCCATTATTTGAGGCAATTAATTTTTTAAGCTCTTTGTAATCTCTATTATACTTCACTTCAACAAATGCGTTTCCACATTTTGGGCATTTTTGATTATGCTGAAACCACTCTTTGAAATCTTGAATATCGTAGTCGCATTGAGTACAGTGTAAGAAAAATTTTCTGTTGCTCATAATGTTTTTTATTTTATAGAAAGGTATTCCCCTTAGGTTATTTATTAATAATATTTACAATTTCTTCAATTTTTTCTGCTTCTGGAAAAATATCAAGCACAATGCTAAAATTGTCAGCATTCATATCGTAGGCTTTTTTAAAGGTCTCAATTCCATCAATCATTTTTCCGGCCTTTAGTTTGTATGCAGCCAAGGTAAACAACAATTCAAAATTCTCAGGCAAACTTTCAAGTGCCGTATTTATTAATTCAATAGCCTTTTCTAATTCACCTTTTTTATGATACACTTCTGCTCCTGCAATCCATGCTTCGGTATCATATTTGTTACTTAAAACGGCGTTTTTAAAAGCATCTACTGCCTTTTCTGTTTGCTCTAAGCGAATGTAATTATTGCCTAAAGAAAACCAAGCATCCGAATTTAAATCGTCTAACTCAATGGCCTTTATATAACATTCAATAGCTTTATCAAAATCTTTTTGCTCTTCATAAACCATAGCCTTACCATAATAAGCCTCTGAAAAATCGGGTTTTTCATCAATAATCTTATCGAAATACTGAAGAGCTTTGTCAATATCTTTCAATTGCAGATAACATTCTCCAATATAATATTTTGCAGTAAGACTATTGTCGTAATTGCTTATGTACTCTTGATAAACATTTATAGCTTCTTCAAATTTTTCATCATTTGCCAAGGCATTTGCTTTATTGAACACCGCATCAAAGTGTCCACTATCTAAAGCAATGGCATAATCGTATGCTTCAATAGCTTTTTTATAATTCTCTAATTTATTATAGATAATTCCAACGTTATACCAAACATTTTCGGAAAATGGATTTTTATCTAAATATTTCTCGTAATAAAAAATACTTTTTTCAAATTCTTGCTCCTTATCGTAACAAAAACCTAAACGGAATAAGAATTCTTCATTTTTAGGGAATTTTGCAGCTCCCGATTTATAATATTTAATTGTTACTGAATAATTTCCACTATTCTCTATTGCTTCTCCAATATTCAATAAAGCATCTTCCCTTTCATCCTCGGCACAAAGATTAATGGCTTTTTTAAAGCTTTTATCAGCCTCTTTAAATTTGCCTAATAAAATCATTGACATCCCGTAAGTTAAAAGATATTCATAGTTGCTATTTTGCAATTCATTGGCTGACCTTAACCAACGCAAAGCCTCAGTTGGCTTGCCTTGTCCAACATTCAATTGAGCATTTTTTAATTTAAGTTCCGATGATCCGGGGTGCATTGACAGCCCAGAATCACATGCTTCCTGGGCTCTATTAATTTGATGATTGTTAATATAGTAGTTCACTACATTCTCAATTTCTTCAACATCAAAATATCCAGAAATCCCTTTCTTCTTCATAGCTTCGTATTTGCTTACGCTTGAAGCCATCTCCCCATTTTCGTAGTAATCACTTGCTTTGTCTTGCATAAAATCATCTTTTCAAACAAGTTGCGAATATAACTATATTTATATGATAGCTTGGCGTATTTCCACTTAAATACATTAACAATTTGTTAGTATTTAAGATATTTTATTAACAGAATTTTCTTGATAAATTTTTCAATAAGAAAAAAGGCCGGAAAATACGACCTTTATTTTTATATTTTAAATGAACTAGCTCGCTGCAGACGAGGTATCAAAATAGAAGAACTTTTGTTTTCTCGCAGCAAGCTGCGGGGAACTTTTCTCATAAGCAAAGCGAACTATTATCACGATCCCGAGAACTCTCGGGAGAGTAATAATATGAACCCACATTGTGGAATTCAATTATTCAATCACCGGAATACTATCATTTGCCAGCATATCTTTTTCCAACATATGTTCTGACCGCAGCAAGTCATTTATTGATTTAACTGGATTAAAAGTCTCTATGGGAACCTCTACAAAAATTGTATTCCAATTTGCCATAGCTCCATTCCATAAACCTGGCATTTCAAGTGCTTTCACATCATTTCCTTCAACACTTTTTTGACTTATAAAGCCTGTGTTTTTATCAATAAATTCTAATAAATTGTATTTCTGTTTTTTAAAATTTTTTGTGGAGCATACAATGTCAACCGGATTAAAATGAGTTGACTTTTTCATTAATTCTTTTTGTTCTGCATTAAACTGACTGCTTTCAACAATTTGCAACGAAACCGATCCATCATTATTTTTCACCCAATAAGGGCCACCCCCTGGTTCTCCTTCATTTTTAACCATGCCACAAACCCTATACGGACGGTCAAGAATCCGCATCAAAAATGTTTTCTTATCATCAATACTCCAAGCATCGAAATTTTCAGGTAGTTTTATACACAATTTCCTTTTTACAAATAATTCAATTTCGTTAAGTACATCTTGTTTTACTTTTTTATGTAACTTTTTGAAATAAATAGCGGCTTCATCCTTTGTTTTAAGCAGAATTCCAGCTAAAGCCATTTTATAAAAACTGGATTTATCCTTCACTCTATCTTGAGCCACATTATCAATATTTTTTATAAAAATCAAATCGGCATCCAAATCATTCAAATTATGAATTAATGCGCCATGCCCACCCGGCCTATATACCAATTCGCCTTTTTTATTTTTAAATAAATTATTCTCCAAATCAACAGCAACTATATCGGTAGATGGTTTTTGAAAAGAAAACGAAACCATAAATTTTGCTTTATTTTCCTTTTCATATTTTGCAATAAGCTCATTTACATGATTTTCGAACAGGTCTTTATGTTCTGCCGAAATTGTAAAATGCAGATAAACTTTTTTACCTGTGACAGCATAATTTAAACCTTCAATAAAATGTTCTTCAATAGGAGTTCTGTTTCCAGAAAAAGTTTTGTGAAATTTTAGTAGTCCTTTGGGTAAGTTACCATAATTTAATCCTTTCTCTGTTAATAGTGTTTCAAGCAACACCCCAAAATCTTTTGTTCGTGAAACTTCTTCTAAACTTGTTCCATTTTTTTCAAGAGCTAGCACAAAATCATTATAAAAAGCAAATTTACTCATGTTCTGATTCAAATAATTCAATGAGTTAAAGCTTTTATCAGCCATAATTGTAAGATAATCTTCTTCGCTACCTTTATATGAATTATAAATTGCGTATAAATGTTTAAACATACGAGTAGCAGCACCTGAAGCTGGAACAAATTTTAATCGTTTCAATTTACGTGAGGCCTTTTCGTAAACCTTAACCATTTGATCCAATTGTTTCTCGTTTAATTGTTTAATCCCGTCTTTACTTGTGGCTGGTTTTACTATTTGTAGGTCCGGAAATCCATTTCTAAATTGTTCTATTTGCTGCTGAATTTGTTCGGGAGTAA
Organism: Salinivirgaceae bacterium; assembly: GCA_016342715.1. Classification (GTDB taxonomy): domain Bacteria; phylum Bacteroidota; class Bacteroidia; order Bacteroidales; family SZUA-534; genus JAEINW01. The sequence goes on from JAEINW010000104.1 coordinate 14,135, forward strand.
TTCCCTTTTCTCTTATTGTAATAAGATCTTTATCTGTAAGCATAGTTCTATAAGTTTTGGTTAACAATATTCTATTTACAGAGTAATATCGTTTTTTTTTAGGAATCCAAATGTACTATTTATTATTAACAATCACCAATAGAATCATTTCGATCATTCCCCAATTGTTTTTTACAAATTACAAAAATAAATTTGGAAATATAAAAACAATGTAATAGCTTTATGATATCATTTTAATATCACTTTAATTCATTTAATCATGAAAAACGAAATAGATAAAAAAGGTTCGAATGGCTATGCTGCCATTATTTCATTGCTAATTCTATTGGCAATTTCAGTTTTAGCCATTGTGTTTGTTAAATTTATTTTAGCAGCTCTGTTAATTCCATTTATTCTTTTTGGGTTTAATGGAATTTTGGTTGTAAATCCAAATGAGTCGTCGGTATTGGTTTTATTTGGAAAATACATTGGAACCATTAAAGAGAATGGATTTTATTGGGTCAACCCGCTGTACGTAAAAAAGAAATTCTCATTACGTGCAAGAAATTTTGATAGTGCCCCAATTAAAGTAAATGATAAAGTAGGCAATCCGATTATGATTGGAATTGTTCTGGTTTGGAAAGTAGAAGACACTTACAAAGCGGCCTTTGAAGTTGATGAGTATGAGCATTTTGTAAGAGTCCAAAGCGAAGCTGCTTTACGTAAAATGGCAGGTCACTACCCCTACGATAATTTTGAAGATGAAGATGCTGATATAACACTCCGTGCCGGTGGTGAAACTATAAATCACAAACTTGAAGAAGAATTACGTGAAAGGTTAAACATTGCGGGAATCCATGTGATAGAAGCCCGAATTAATTACATTGCCTATGCTCAAGAAATTGCTGGTGCTATGCTAAAAAGACAGCAAGCTACAGCAATTGTGGCTGCACGAAGTAAAATTGTTGAAGGTGCGGTTGGAATGGTTCAAATGGCATTGGAACAATTAAAAAAACATGAAATAATTGAATTAGATGATGACAAAAAAGCAGCGATGGTAAGCAATTTAATGGTTGTTTTGTGTAGCGAAGAATCGGCTCGACCAATTGTTAATGCAGGTACCTTGCATCATTAATTATAGCCTATGGACACTTCGCTTTATGATAGCATGAAAAATGAAAACAATGAAAACTTGTTTTCTTATTTCAAGCATGATGGATCATATAACTTTCAGAAGAAAATAGTTGCTGGTAAAATTCTAAAAGAAAGAAATTATAATAAATCGAAGTTAATTGCTGAAAAAGAAAAAATTGTAAAAAGTTTAAAAAAAGACATTGGTCGTTTTTTCGATAATGGAGAGCTAAAGCTAAAACACAAATTAAAAAGCAGAAAACAAATGATGTTTGTGTTAATTGCAACTTTCTGCTTAATGTCAGCAAATTTAATTTATATTATAATTCATGATGGTTTTAACCAAGCATTTTGGATTGAGTATTCGATTTTTTGTGCAGTAATTCTTGCATTTGTTTTGTATAAAGTGATTGAGTTCAACAAATCGTTAAGTACGAAAGATAAAGTAGTTGAGAATTTTTATAAGCAATACAAAATAAGATTGAAAACCATAAACAGAGAATGGAAATTTTAATGACTAAATAGTTTGCCATGAGTAAAAAGAAACAATTTGTACTAAGAATCGATCCCGAAAAACATCAAGCCCTTGAAAAATGGGCCGCTGATGAATTTAGGAGCATTAATGGGCAAATTGAATGGTTAATTGACCAAGCATTAAAAAAAGAAGGCAGAAATAACTACAAACAAGATACAAGCAAATAAAAAACAGCCGAAATATTTCGGCTGTTTTTATAAATATCAGAATCTCACAGTTTACTATACTATTTTCACAAAAACAGTAAAAATAGTACTAGCTAAATAAAAAATATTAAAAGTTGACTATCCCCGAGGCAAGCCTGTGAAGCACCTAACTTTACTGAAGGCAGAGTTCGCCAACTTTATTTCAAATAAAACGGGCGATAGCAATAATAAACAAAGTGAATTAAATTACGCAATTGCATTTACGCTATTAGCTACTAGCATTATACAGTACAACCAGTTCTTTTCAAATCTGCTTAAAAACACAATGTTTGTTTTTGAACCTCCATTCATTATAATTTTTTACTTTTGTTATGTATTTTTATTATCATTCTATGAAAATATTTTATTCCTAAAAATTAAAAAAATATCTTATGAAAATAATGGCAATTAAAGTTTTTACACTAATAATTTTTGTTTTTTCACAAATTAGTATTAGTGGACAAATAAATAATCTTTGTAGTAAATCAACAAATATTAAAAGTGAAAAAGGTCTAATTAAATCTGTTGAAAAACCAACTACAAAAACTTTTGGAGATGTTTATTGGTCGGAAGACTTTGATGGTGCCAATTGGTCTAGTACTGTTGAAGAATGGGGACTGGGCTATCAGTTAAATCCCACAGCAACTTTACCTACTCATGAAGATGGTGGAACATGGAATTTTGTTGACAACTTAGGACGTAACTATTTTTGGCATTGGTCCGATGTTGGTACCAGAGGTGCTTACTCTAGAGGTACAGACGACGACTGTCACACGCCAGATCCTTTAACTATTACTTGTCTTCCTGAAGGAACAAGTACAGAAAATGGATTCATGTTGTTTGAAGCTGATTATTTTAACTCTACAGCTTCATGTGTTATTAGTTCAAATTTTCAAAAACATAACTCATACATGATGTATGGTCCTATCGATTTTAGCGACAAACCAGGGGCTATATTTAAGGTAAAAACTTATTATCGCCACTGCTGTAACAGTGATTCAAGATTAGTAGTACAATTCAGTACTGATTATGATATGGAAGCTGATACAGGAACATGGGGAGATGAATACCAATTAAATAATGAAACGCCTACCAATAGTTATACTTACACTAATGAAAGAGATTTTAGTGCAAACGTAAGTGCTGAAGTAGTTGGACAAAGCAATGTTTACTTTAAAATTTCTATAATTAATTGTAGTCATTACTTTGCATATATTGATGATATAAAATTTATTGAGCCTCCTGTTAATGATCTTGTTATTACCGACAATTGGGCTCTTTATATGCTTGACACAGAAGATCCAGAATATTCGTACTGGGATATTGCAAAATATAATTTTTATGGAGGTTACACTCAAATTCCTGTAAGTTTAGCTCAGCCATTTGTAAAATTTAAAGCAGCGGTAACTAATAATGGTCTTACCGATGCTGTAAATGCAAAAGCAAGCGTTAAATTTTACAAAGACGGCATTCTTGATTTAACCACAAGTGGAGATCCTATAACCGTAGATAAATACAAAAAAGATACCCTAAGAGTAGTTAGCGATTATACTCCATCTGACACAGCATCTTATCAAGTTTCAATGACAGTTACTATGGATGCTGAAGACCAAGATCAATCAAATAATAATTGGGTATATAATTTTGAAGTGGGAAAAAACGTGTACTCAAGAGTTCATCACGGACAAGAAGAGAATTTTGTATCAGCTGGTCCTAGAAACTGGGCAGATGGTGGTTATGACGGTGACATGATTGCTCAATTATACGATGTGCCAGAAGGAACTTCAGTGCTTTTAAAAGGTTTGAGTACATACATTTCTAATTATAGAGGTAGGAATGAAGAAATTGCTGCCATTGAAGCAGGTGAATTTGCGATGATTGGTAAAGTATTTTACAATGACTTAGAAACTGGGCAAGTAGTTAATACTGGTATTGCTACTGAAATTTACATTGTTCAGATTGACGATACTGCTACTTGGGTTACTTTAGACTTTGTTGACGAAGGAAACTTAGAGCTTGAAGGTGGCGAGAAATTACAATACTATATGACTATTGAAACTTATACTGGCACCGAACAAGTATTACGTTTTGAAGTTGGTACTGACATTTCTGTGAAACAACCTTATAACAATGGTGGTCTACTTTATTTAAAAAATAAGGATAATTGGATTGTAACTGGCGACAACTACGCTATTGACATGATTATTGATACTGATAAACACACATTTTTAAATATTAATATATGTGAAGGTGAATTTTATACTTTTGGTGATTTTGTGTTAACAGAATCAGGACAATATATAGAGACAATTTCACTCGAAAACTATATTGACTCAATTATCATACTATCCCTAAATGTAAATCCAACTTATGATATTTCAAGTGAGATTGAAATTTGTCTGGGTGATACTTACTTATTTGGAGGAGAAGAATTAAACCAATCAGGAGAGTATTCTCACTCTTTTATAAGCATTACTGGATGCGATTCAACTGTCAACCTTACTTTAA
>JAEINW010000105.1 GCA_016342715.1 Salinivirgaceae bacterium
AGGAAAATAAGTTGAGAGAAAAATAGGAAAAATATTCAAACGTCATTTTTTTCAAAACTACCTGAGTTGTTACAATATTAGAGTGATTCTATTCTTTTTCATAATTGTATTGGTTTTATATTTAATTGACAACTTTTTTACATTTTTTCGGTTCAGGTATGGCATTTAACAACAATCGTCCTTCCAAAGCATAAGTGGGAGGTTTCATAATGGCATTTCTGCTTATAGGTAAACCTGTCATTCCTACTTCTGATTTCTTGACTGCCTCAGCAACAAAACTGACATTTCCCAATTTGTCAGGGTGAATATTAAATATAAAACTTAAGCCTAAGTAGGTTGAATTAAGTAGTTTTCTATTTTTAATGTTGATTACAGAAGCAAAAGATTTTTTGCGCCCAATAAATGAGGAATTAAAGCTCTTCTCACAGACTAGAAAGTCAGAATGCAAAGCGTTCTTGGTAAGTGGAAAATCGGCAGAACTTGTTGCTACTTCAGTAGCTGGAAAATTATTATCTTTTGTATTGCCTAAAATATAAGTATAACATTCTCCATCGACATGTGAAAGATAGGTATAAAAACCAAGCCTATTTACCAAGCTATCTGTAAATTCACTTGTTTGCAATTTTAGAATTCCTTGACTGCGAAGAATTCCTATTAAAATGAAGCATATTTTTTTCATAACTAGTTATAGCATTAATCAATTTAAACTTAAAACTAACTATAGTATTCTGTTTATCAATGCCTTACTCGATGTGCGGTATTTTAAAATCGACAAACGGTTATTATTGAAGTTTTGCGGCAAATCTTCTGCTCATTTTTATTGGTTCTTCTCTATGGCTTAATATACGCTGCTTGTTTTAGTATTTAAATTTTACAAACAAAACGATATTGATAATGAAAGGAATAACTTGTCAATTTATTATCACCGCTATCTTAAAGAATTAAATAGCAAACGAACCGTAGCATTTTTCCGACACTTGGGAAAATCAGCTTCACAAGATTTCGATTACAATGAACTTATAATTCGAAAAGAAGAGTTTTTAAATCGTTTAAAAGAGATTAATGATCCGAATTACGATGTTTTTGAAATCATACCATATAAAAACTTCTGGGGGTTTTTAATTCTCTTGAGTCAAAAAAAATAAATTAAGTAGCTCAAATAAGCGATCTATATTATAAATTGAAAATCAAAAATGACTTTTTCTACTATTTATATTTTTAGAAGGTCAGTAGACAAGTTCTTATGTACAGACGCAGCAATTATAAGGGCTTATTATGTGTGCAAAATGCTGTCAGGAGCTACGCACGCTGACAGATTTAACCAGACAAGGTACGAAGGTCTTGTCAGCGTCTCTCTCACAAAATGAAATTAGGTAGTTAATTACTAAATAAATATTATTATCTCAAATTGTCAAATGCACTATTATTACCAACAAGACATTCTTTAAAGCTTATACTTAATTTTTCATGCATTCTACATTATACTTGGTTTCATTAATAATATTTAAAACACCTGAATTTTCTATTTTTTGAATGGTTTCTGAGCGTGTTTGGTGTCCGTCCTCAATAATAATTTTACCCTCTTTTTTTAGCAATCGACTTAATTCTATTAAAAACTCCTTCGGTTGTTTTATCATATGAAACATATCCAAAGCGTAAACTACATCTGCAGTCTCGTCAGCTATAGGAGTGTTGTATCCTTCAGCCAAAACTGCCTCCACATTTATTAATTTAAATTTTGTAATTTTTTCTTTTACTTTTTTAATGGCAAGAGGATGAATATCAACTGCTATTACTTTGCCCAATTCACCCACAGTATTTGAAGCATTTCGGATATATCGGGCAGGACCACAACCATAATCAATAACGGTTTGCCCTGGTTTTAGATCAAGTGTTTTAAAATTTTTACTTGAGTAATTCCCTAAAACATCCATCAATTTCATTAAAGCTGTCATTATTTGGAAAGCTATATTTGGCATTTCTTCCCTATTTTTTCCTGACAAGGTATCTTTAAGTTTTTTGCTATTTTTCATATTTCTGTTTATATTTTGTGACTATACTGCTATTTAGTACAAAGTTTAAAAACACTTCCCTAAAAATCAAGACAGGCTGAGTGTATCTACCCCAAGTTTTTAGAATCACAGTTATAGTCTGTTTTGTTTTTTTCAAAGTAAAAATATTAGTATTCATATTGGTTCCCAATCAATTTTCGGTAAACTCAATAAAATTATCGGTAAAATTTTACTCAATGTGTCAAAACACATAGAGCTAGAAACAGCATATTTTAACGCTATTACAAACTTTGCGGTGAGCTATTTGCTGTAAGGTAGATATTTGGCCTATGTTGTTTTTTGTTGGGTCGGTGCCGTAAATGGTTTTTTCTACTACATATTCGCTCTCGCCAAGACGCAAAGGTTGGGCGTTGGAGTTCGTCGTAGGTGTTTTGTGTTTGATGGTTACGACTGTTCCAAGTGTATAGTGGGTTTCCCGCTACATTGGCAAAATTTCTACTGAAGTTAGCATTGAAGATAAAAATACCATATAACAAATGAACCTAACAACTGAATGAAGATGACAAACATACTATTGTCAAGTTTATTTACAAAATGCTAAGCAACGAAAAATTCAAGGACTTCTTTAATAAAAATATTGCTGCACTCTAACTGCAGCTCATAAAAAAAACCTCCCATTACTGAGAGGCTTATATTACTATTTCTTACTTTATTTTAATTTCTTAGAATGCGATACAATCGCGCACTAGCGGGGTCAACTATAACGTCAACTAGAAAAAACAAACCCCGGTAATTACTTGAATTACAGGGGTTTTATTTTTGTAGTGATCGCGCCAGGACTCAAACCTGGGACCCTCTGCTTAGAAGGCAGATGCTCTATTCAGCTGAGCTACGCAACCGTCCGTTTTGCTATAAAGCGCTGCAAAAGTAAATATTTTTTAGTCCATTGCAAAACGAATATGCAATTAAATTAAAAAAAAATTAATTTGCTATGGCAATAAGCTCAATATCAAATACTAATACCATATGTGGTTCAATGGCTCCACCTGGATGAGGATTCGCACCGTATGCCAATTCCGATGGAATAAATAATTTCCATTTTGAACCTACTGGCATTAATTGCAATGCTTCAACCCAACCTTTAATTACTCCATTAACAGGAAATGTAGCTGGCTCGCCTCTGCTTACAGAACTGTCGAATACTTCTCCATTAATTAATGTTCCATGGTAATGTGTTGTTACATTATCCGTAGCTTTTGGTTTTTCACCTTCGCCCATGCTAAGTACTTCGTACTGTAAACCACTTTCTAAAACAGTTACTTCTTTACGTTTTGCATTTTCTTCCAAAAAGGCATTTCCTTCAGAAATGTTTTTTCCGTATTGTTTTTCCTGAAGTTTTGCAAAAAAGTCTTGTAATATTCCTTGTATTTCTTCTTCTGGAACTTGCAGATCTGTATCTTTTAGGTAATCATCCAATCCCTTTGCTAAAATTTCAGGATTAATATCTGTCATACCTTGTTGTTCCATGTTTTGGGCAATATTTACACCAAAACAATAACTTACTTTTTCTAAATCTGTTTTTAACATTTTCTTAAATTTTGTGCAAACATAACAAATCAATTAGCAATGAACAATTAATAATTAAGGCGATTTGTAATAATTCAATATTTTGTAAAACAAAAAGAGGAAACTTGTTTCTACAAGTTTCCTCTTTGCTTTATATAAAATTGTCAATACCTAACTATTGGCTATCGCATTCACCAATCCTTTATGCTTAATTATATCCATAAGTTTTTCAGGAAGGGGTGCCATAGCATATACTTTTCCGTTTAATTTTATTTCACCTGACACAAAATCAGCTTGAACATTATCGCCTGCCTTATAAGCATCCACCACTTCAGGATGAACAATTAACAATAACCCTTGATTGATGCATGAACGGTAAAAAATGCGATTTACCGACTTAACAATTACTGCTTTTACACCAGCATGCGCTAAACCCACCGCAGGATGTTCTCTGGAGCTTCCACAGCCAAAATTATCGCCAGCAATAATAACATCGCCTTCTTTTACATTTTCAGCAAAACTATCGTCAAATCCTTTAAATAAATGAGGCATAATTGAAGGTGCATCCGAACTCAATACATTGTAAGTTAAATTACCCGCAAACATTTGATCGGTATTTAAATTATCAACATCTGAATAATTCCAAACGCCGTCAAACCTGCGATTATCCGAATCAGCAATATCAACGGTGGCACTTTGGTCTTTTGACGATGGAAAAACCTCATTCTTTGGATGCTCTCTAGGATCGGTAATTTCACCATGTAAAGCCGAAAGAGTTACACAAGCTGGTGAAGCCAAATAAATTTGCGCTTCTTTATTGCCCATTCGACCTTTAAAGTTTCTGTTTGCTGTGGAAATAACGGTGACACCATCGGCAGGTATTCCTTGTCCGGTTCCCAAACATGGCCCGCACGAAGAACCTAAGATGTTTGCTCCGGCTTTAATCAAGGTAGAAATAATTCCTTCGTCAATGGCTTGCAAATAGATTTCCTTTGATGCAGGAGCAACTAAAAACTGTACACTTGCAGGAATTGTTTTTCCATCCAATATTTCAGCAGCAATTCGTAAATCTTCTAAACGACCATTGGTACATGTTCCCAATAAGGCTTGTTGAATTTTTGTTCCTTTTACTTCGGCAACCGCTTTTACGTTATCTACATGATGCGGTGCAGCAACCAAAGGATACAATTCATTTAAATTTATTTCAATTGTTTCAGCATATTGCGCATCGGCATCGGCCCAAACACCTTCAGTTTTCTCACCTAAAAAGTCATACAAAACCTCATCAGCAGGGAACACTGCATTCTTTGCTCCCATTTCTGAAGCTAAATTTGCAATGGTCATGCGCTGCGAAATGGATAAGGTTTTCACTCCTTCGCCATGATATTCAATACTCATGTAATTGGCGCCATCGCTACCTATCTTACCAATAATATATAATGAAATGTCTTTTGCATAAACTCCTTGAGGAAGTTTTCCAGTTAAAACAACTTTCATTGTTTCAGGAACTCTGAACCAGGTTTCACCCCTACGCCAAATTCCTGCCGATTCCGTTCTGTCTATACCCGCAGCCATAGCATTAAACGCTCCAGCAGTACATGTATGCGAATCGCTTCCCACGATAACCATTCCAGGACGTGCGTGATTTGCCATCACCTGATGGCAAATACCACTACCCACATCGTAAAACTTCTTTACCGATTGTTCCCCAACAAAATCGCGAATACTTTGATATTGCGTAGCTAATTTTGCACTCGTTGGTGGTGCATTGTGATCCAACACAACCAACAACTGATTAGGATCTATAACTTTTTCGCCACCCATTTGCTTAAACGTACTCTTAATACTGGCCGTATTGTCGTGCGTTAAAATCAGATCAGGCTTATGGAACACAATACTCCCAGTGGGTGCACCAAATATTTTCTCTACAAATGTTTTTCCCATTTCTATCTTATTAAAATCTAGAATAATCCGCCGTTTTGGTAAATTTCTAATTGAACTTCAGAGAATGGTTCAGCCATTACTTTAGCACCATTCTTTTTGTTTACAATGTCTCCAGTGATAAAATCAACTTTTAGGGTATCTCCATCTTGCAAATCGAGACCTTCCAATGAATTGTAAGCAACAATTGGGAAGGCTGCATTAATAGCATTACGTTCGTAAATTACTCCATACGATTCTGCCAAAATTGCACTTACACCTAGAGCTTTAAAACAATCAACAGCTTGCTGACGAGAACTACCTGAACCAAAGTTCTTTTGAACAACAACAATATCTGTGGCTTTAACTTTTTTAGCAAAATCTTCATAGCCCGCTAAATTATCAAAAGTATATTGTCCCATTTCGTTAATATCTGTAATAGCTAAATAACGATTATGGAAAATCATATCGGTATCAATATTATCTTCCTTAATATACCAAACTTTTCCTTCAACGCTTGTTGGTTTATCTTCGGCAAGCACTTGTTTTTTAGAAGACTTTATTAATTGTTCTTCAGCTTTTTTTGGAAGCTTAAACAAAACGGGTTCATCTGGAATATCATCAGGCATGGTAATAATACCTGCTACCGCAGAAGCTGCTGCAACTGCCGGACTTGCTAAATAAACTTCTCCTTTTCCTTGTTTACCAGGGAAGTTTCTATTACCAGTACTTATGGTAATTTCGCCGGGTCCATTCTGTCCAACTTGGCCAGCGGCACAACCAGCACAACCAGAATTTGATAACAAAGCTCCGGCATTTTTAAATATTTGCACCAAACCTTCATCTAAACATTGTAACCAAACCTCATCGGTGGCAGGAACAATTTTCAATACCACTCCAGGAGCCACTTGTCTGCCTTCTAATACATTAGCTACAGCTCTCATATCCTGAATTCTACCATTTGTACAACTCCCAATAAATGCAGAATCAATTTTTACTCCTCTTACTTCACTAACTGGAACCGTATCGTGTGGGGCACCTGGTCGAGAAACTCTCGGTTGAAATTTTGAAATATCTAAATCGTAAACATGCTTGTAATTTGCATCTGAATCAGCTTTTACAACTTCCAATTTACGACCTGTTCTTTCTTCACAATAATCAATAACCAATTCATTGGGCTCAAAAAGAACAATAATACAACCCATTTCCGTTGCCATTGATGAAATTGTAATTCTTTCGTCTAAAGTAAAACGATCAACGGCTTTACCATAAATTTCTACAGAATAACCTAATAAACCATTAGCTCCGAAACGGTTCAATAAATTCAGTACAATATCTTTAGCTCGAACTTCTTCGGGCCACTCACCATTTAAGTTAATTTTTACTGATTCCGGAACTTTAAACCAAACTTTCCCTTTATTCCAGGCAGCAGCAATATCTTGGTCTCCCATACCTTGACCAAAAGCACCAATGGCTCCTAAAATATTTGCGTGAGAATCAGTAGTTACAGCAGTTGAACCAGGATAAGCCAATCCTTCTTGAATCATAGCATGAGTTCCAATTCCATGATCAATATCATAAACCTTAATACCGTTTGCTCTGGCAAATAATCGGCATATATGTTGGTTTACAGCATATTTTTGATCAGATCCTGTTGGATTACAGTCAAAAGTAAAAAAGGTCTTTGTAGGATCATCAATCTTTAAATTATTATCCTGTAAATTTTTTACCACGTTAGCACCACCAAAATCTCTAGCCGCACGTGTGTCAATTTCAATATCAACAATATCACCCGGTTTAACTGTTTCAAACTTTGAATGGTTTGCAATAATTTTTTCTATTAGTGTCATGTCGTAGTTAGTTTGTTTTATAAAAAATTTCTTTAGTGTTAAATCTCAACAATAATTCCTTAAATATCGCTTAAAATAATTTAATTTTTACAAAAATTTGGCTAAAAAAATAAACATTAATTATACTTTTGCAAGCAGAAAAAACCTGTTGTAAAAAATAAGTTAAAAACACGTTTATTTATGCAAAAACTAACAAAAATTGTTGCAACAATCTCAGATCGAAAATGTGATGTTGAATTCTTACAAAGTTTACACCAAGCAGGAATGAATGTGGTACGTTTGAATACGGCTCATCAAAGTCATGAAGATTCCTTACGTGTAGTTGAAAATGTTAGAAAAGTATCTGATAAAATTGCCTTACTCCTAGATACAAAGGGACCTGAAATTAGAACAACAAAAGCTGAAGAAGAAATTAGTGTTACTAATGGTGATATTATAAAAATAAAAGGAGCGCCAAATCAAACAAGCACCAGAGAGATGGTTTGTGTTTCGTATGAAGGGTTTGTAAATGATGTTCCTGTAGAAAGCCGTATATTAATTGATGATGGTGAAATAGAGTTATGCGTTACTGATAAAAAAGAGGATTATTTAATTTGTGAAGTAAAAAACACAGGATTAATTGAAGGTAGGAAAAGTGTTAATATACCTTCTGTTCACATAAAGCTCCCATCATTATCGGAAAAAGATCGTGGATATGTAAAATTTGCCATTGACCATGACCTTGATTTTATTGCTCATTCTTTTGTTCGTAATAAAGAAGACTTGTTAGCCATTCAGGAAATTTTGGACGAGCATAATAGCCAAATTAAAATTATTGCAAAAATTGAAAATCAGGATGGTATTGATAATATTGATGAAATATTAGATCACTCCTATGGCATTATGATTGCTCGTGGCGATTTAGCCATTGAAGTACCTCGCGAAAAAATTCCATTTTATCAAAAACAGTTAATAAAAAAATGTATTGATAAAAGAAAACAAGTTATTGTAGCAACACAAATGTTGCACTCCATGATAAAAAACCCTAGACCAACCAGAGCTGAAGTAAGTGATATCGCAACTGCCATATTTGATGGCACCGATGCTATTATGTTGAGTGGAGAAACTGCTTATGGGAAATATCCGTTGGAATCAGTACAAGTAATGACAAAAATTGCCTTAGAAGTTGAAAAAGATAAAGAAGAATACGTAAATGCCGATTACAGTGTTCTTACCAACGAAGTATCGGCATATTTAAGCAAAGCGGCTGTAAAAACTGCTATTAGAATGGAAGCTACTGCTATTGTTGCTGATACCACAACCGGAAGAACGGTACGTAATGTAACTGGTTTTAGAGGGAAAGTTGTTGTTTTTGCACTTGCCTATTCAAAAAGAACCATGCGTGAATTAGCCTTATCGTATGGTATTTATGCAAGCTATATTGAACCATTAAAAGATACCGATACATTTTTATATACCAGTACCACAAAACTTCTTAACGAAGGATTCCTAAAAGAAAATGACAGAGTTGTATTTCTTGCTGGTAGTTTTGGAAAAAGCCGAGGCGCAAATTTTATTCAAATATTAGATGTTCAGGATATTTTGAACCTTAATAAATAAAACACAAGGCTGTTGAAAAATATATTCAACAGCCTTGTGTTTTAACAATCGATAAACTTTTACTTTATGAATAACTATTGCTTATTACCAACATCTTACTGGCCAAATATTCAGTATTTTTCAAAGCTTATGCTATTCAAATTTATTGTTATCGAACAATTTGAAACCTATCCAAAACAAAGCTATCGAAATCGTTGTGAGTTATACGGTGCAAATAGTAAGCAATCCATTCAAATTCCTGTAATAAAGGGCTCTTTTTCGAATATTCTTTTAAAAGATATTAAAATTTCATACGAAACCACCTGGCAAAATAACCACTTAAAAACCATAGAATCGGCTTATCGCTCATCGCCATTTTATGAGTTTTATATTGATGATATAATTCCATTTTATCAAAAAAAATACAACTATTTACTCGACTATAATTTAGCTATTTTAGATATCTGCAAAGAATGGCTTAGCATTGAAAAGGAAATAAGCTTAACTAATGATTATAATTCTTTTTTTAATGGGTCAGATTATAGAAACACCATACACCCTAAAGCAAATAAACAAGCCAATGATAATCAATTTAAACCCATTGAATACATTCAAGGTTTTGAGCAAAGACACGGATTTATTCCTAACTTGTCGATTCTTGATTTAATATTTAATGCAGGACCCGAAGCAAGAAGCATTATTTTGAAAAGTTTAAAAAATGAATAGAAGCTTAGTTACAATATTATTAATTGGACAGTTTTTATTTTCTTTTTCACAATCAACGGAATTTCCCTACGACTTAAAAAAAAGAAATATTATTCTTCCTGCAATTGGAGTAACATCGGAATTGTTATTTAGAAACAATGAAGAATTAAGCAAAAACGATATTGCTTCATTTAATAATTCAACAATAAATAGTTTTGATAGATCGGCAACCTCCTTCTTTAACCCAAAGCTTGATAAAATTTCTAATGGACTAACCGTAGCACTAGTTTTATCACCAATTGCCATTAATTTTTATGGAAACAAGAAAATTGAAAAAAGCCATTTATTTATTTATTCAGTAATGTATACCGAAGCCATACTAGTTTCGTTTAGTATTTCAGATTTTAGCAAAAGAATTTCAAAACGATCGCGTCCCTATTTATATAATGATGATATTTCTAATTTAGAAAAATGGGATGAGTATGAAAAGGATAAATCTTATTCGTTTTTTTCAAAGCAAAGCGCTTTAGCATTTTGCTCTGCTACTTTTTTATCGAAAACATTCACTGACATTTATGGCAAATCAAAAAGCAGTCAATTAGTATGGATTGGAACACATACGCTGGCTGCTTCTGTTGCTTTATTAAGAGTGTACTCAGGTCAGCACTACCCTACAGATGTGATAGCTGGGGCTTTTGTTGGAAGTTTTATAGGATATATAGTTCCTAGTTTACATAAAAAGAACAGCAATGTTTCATTGAGTGTTTCTACGAATCATTTTTCACTTGTTTATTTAGTAAATTAAAAAAGGCTCCCAGTTTACTGAAAGCCCTTAAATAGTATGATTAAGCTGTCTTAATTTCCACCTAATTTAGCTTTAATTTCTTCAGCTTTTTCAGTCATTTCAAGATTTGTATAAATATTTTCAAGTGCTTTTAAGGCTTTATCGTTGGTGTTATCCATTTCATATGATTTTACCATAAAGGGTAAAGCTTTTTTGAATTCTTCATCGGCTCTTGCATATTCAGCATTAAATGCTTCAGCATCCGATTCATTCAATCCACTATCGTTAGCCGCCTTTTTAATTTTATTTCCTTCATTATAAAACTCTAAACCTTTTTTTAAATATCCTTTTGAGGCGTAATCCATTAATTTATCATCCGAAGCATATTTTTCTAAACCAGCATGACAAACTTCAATCATTTCATCAATCTTATCTGATTTATAATGAATTACAGCAACCATTTGATAAGGTTTAGACTCTTTATAACCTTGATCCATAGCTTTTTTAAAGTATGTAATCGATTCATCATACTTTTTTGCTTTGTAAGCACAATACCCTGCATTGTAATTTAATGCTTCATCTACAGTTCCTTCAGCATCTAATAATTCCAGAGCTTTTGCATATGCTTCAAATGCGCCAGCATAATCTTTTTCCTTATACGATACATTTCCATCATTTTTAAATGTATTTGCATCTTTTTCTTGCGCTACAACACTAACTGTTAATCCAATAAATAAAGCTAAAAGTACTTTTCTCATATTACTTGTTTTTATTAATTTTCTAAAATCAGCCTCAAAAATAGAACTATTGAAAAAAAATCCAATAATATTTCCATCTATTTTTGATAAACTATAAATATTATATGATTATTTTAATAAAATGGCGTTGTGTTAAAGGGTGAATATTCTCCAAATAAATTGTTTGAATAGCGATTATGTGTAGAATAAGGTCTGTCAGAAAATTGGAATTCTGCGTTGATGGTTACTTTTGATGATAGCTGATAATTTACTCCAATAGATAGGTCTTTGTATTGTTTATTTGCAACATAACTATTTTCCTTCATATTATAGGTAGCATCTTCAACAAGAATTGAGGTGTACAAATTCATTTTTTTACTAATGGAATAATTACCAATGGCATAAGCATAAAAAGAAGTCATTGTAAGGTCTTTTTTCTCCATATTAAACTCGCTATTTAAAAATGGCATATTATTCATATTTACGTAGGATACACCCACTCCTACAGTAGTTGAAAATTTCTTTGTGAGCTTGAATTTTGCAGATGGTGAAAAGTAATTATTAAAAAAATAAGAATCATTAAATGATGTGCCCACAGAACTTCCGACAATAAAATCATAATCATCAGCCCCCAATTTATCAGAAAAGCTTGACTTCTGTTTTTTAAAATCATTATCCTGTCCAAATATAAAAATTGGTGAAATACCAATAATAACGATTATTATAAATTTAGTAAAGTTCATTTTAATATTTATCTATATTTTTAAATACTAACAATTTCCATTCGAATCTTGTTCACAGTTTCACAAAGTTCATTAAATACTTCATCGGAAACAAAAATTTCTGTTTTTGCCTGCAAGGTAGTAACTTTTAAATTATCGTTTGTAATTGGCTCTATCTTTGAGGTTACTACTTGCACTTTATCGTAAACCGCTTTTATTTTATTTACTTTATTAATCATAAAAGTAATATCCTCATTTTCATCAAAGCTTTCTAACAAGCTAACTAATGTTATAAGCGACATTTTTTGGTCTATTATTCTGTCAACTAACTCACTATTATTGGGCGATGTTTTTGCTAAGCCGCAAGCAATATAAAGCCCTTCAATCCAGCCTCCAGCAATAATTAGAGCCGCAGTTTCAGGTCTTCCGGCTTCCTTTAAAAAAGAGCTTGAATTCATAAATCCATCAGAAATAATTTCCATACTTGAATCCCTATTATTTATATTAGTTTCAAGTCGTTTAACCATATTTCCTTCAATAAAGCTGGTCATTCCTAATTCATCAGCTAGTTTTTTTGAAACCGCCATATAATCGATGGATGTTTGTGTTTGCGAAAACAAGCTTGCGTAACTCAAATCAGCACCATAAATACCAAAATTAATAGCTTTTGCCCTTGTTGTAGTGTACTTTTCTGCATTCGTAGTTAAATTCAATAATTGAGCATTGTATTTGGTTCCGGCTCTTTTTAAAAGCATCGCCGTTTCTATAGGCGAAGGCAAGGCATAAAATACTTTTTTTGCACTAATGATTTCTTCATTTAAATTATCACCAAGCTCTAATTTATTATCTAAATTTTGTTTTGCTTCTGTTTTTTGTTTTGAATCGTTAACACAACCAAAAACGACTAATAGTACAAGAGTACAAAAGGCAAGGATAGTTTTAATACGCATAATTCTATAAGTTAATTTAGACATTGGTTAAAATTAAGAATTTTTAGCACAATATTCAAAAGAGAATAAATACTTGTTTTACAGATTGTAATATAAGCATTGTAATCAATAATTTACAAAATATTTGCCAGCTTAAATGAAACTCCCCGCCGCAAGCAGACGGGGTATCCGTTTAGGAATTATTTGTTATTTCGCCACATGTGGCGGGGAATAAGACCCCAAGAGATCCTTCGACTACGCTCAGGATCAGTTCGACTAATTAATTTTGCTGCACAAAATCAAAGTCTCACTGATTTAAAGATTATCTTTGCACAAAATTTTAATAACATATGGATAGCAAAAAAAATTCGGAATTAATTAAAGATTTATTCGCAGTTGATAAAAAAATAGTAACTAAGGCCATAACTGATATTCGAAACCATGGCAACAACGAATTACTAAAAGCACTTATAAAATTATATGATAAAAACGATGATAAAGAATTACGTAATACAATAGCTGGTGTTTTTAACGATTTAAAAGATCAAAAGGCAGGCGAGCTTATTATTCAGTCAATTCGTGAAAACTCAAATAAAGATGTAAAAAAAATGCTAATATCCTCCTGTTGGCAGTCGAGATTAAATTACATGGATTATTTAGAACTATTTATTGATATAGTTCTTTGCGAAGATTTTATTTTATCATTTGAAGCTTTTACCGTAATTGAAAATATTGAAGAAAAAACAACTGCTGAAAGAAAAAATAAGTTAATAAATTATATTACTACCAATATTGGAAAATGCATTAATGATAACAAAGCACTGGCTGATGATCTGGTTCAAATAGTTAGCAATTACGATAATATTTAAATAAAAAAGGTCCGGTGAAAACCGGACCTTTTTTTATTCAAAATTTGAGAAATATTTCATAAACTGTGATCGTTGATATACAGCCGGATCAGGAATTGATTTATAACTCATTATTCCTTTAAATCCCTCCACGGAATCAAAACCACGCTGATGCATCCATTTTTCAAGACCATCAAGCATTACTTTAATTTCTTTGTAACCATTTTTATAAAGCACAGAACAAATCTGAACAGCATCAGCTCCAGCAAGAATCATTTTAATTAATCCTTCGGCACTATGTACACCTGTAGAGGATGCTATATCAATACCTTTCACCTGGTCGGAAATAATTGCGGCCCAACGTAAAGGAAAACGAATATCCGATTCGTTAGAAAAGACACTAGTGTTTGTCATTTCCATGGTGTCAATATTTATATCCGGCTCATAAAAACGGTTAAATAAAACAACTCCCTTAGCCCCAATTCCTTTTATCTTATCAACCATGTTAATCATATTTGTAAAATGATAACTTAATTTAACTGATACCGGAATATTGGTCTTTTTAACGAGTTTTTTAATAATGTTTAAATATGTATTTTCAAGATCAGCACCCGATAATTTTCTATCATCAGGAACTATGTAAATGTTAATTTCCAGCGCATCAGCTCCAGCATCTTCAAATTGTTTTGAAAAATCGATCCATTTTTTATCAGAGAAACAATTCACACTTGCAATAATTGGAATTGAAACGGCTTTCTTTGCTTCTTTAATTAAATTTAATTGCGTTTGCAAATTATTAGCAGATACATATTCTTGTAAATAATCAAAAGCTTCGGCGTTATCTTTTCCTATTTTCTGATAATTAGCAGCTTCAAAGTTTATTTGCTCCTCAAAAATTGATTTTAAAACAACTGCTGCTGCACCATTCTGCTCAGCTTCTATAATTTTTTCAACCGAACTTGTAAGACTCGAGCTACTAACAATTAAAGGATTCTTTAGTATTAACCCTAAATATTTTGTTTCTAAACTTGCCATATGTACTGCTTTTAGATTATTATTCTGAACAAATATAAAAATTAATGCGGTGCTAAACCTTTCTTTCTAACATAAAAATATGCAATACAACAAACAGTTAAAGTCTGCTACCAAAAATACTACTGCCAATACGAACCATAGTACTTCCTTCTTCTATTGCTATTTGATAATCGCTCGACATTCCCATGCTAATTTCTTTAAAATCAGACACATTAGTAAAGAACTCGGATTTCAAATTGTCAAAAATTAATTTTAAACTATTAAATTCTCTTCGTATTTGATTGCTATCATCAGTATAGGTAGCCATTCCCATAACTCCGCAAATACTAATATTGCTTAGTAACTTAAACTCTGGATCGTTCAAAATATCCTTCGATTCTGATAAATTCAACCCAAACTTCGACGATTCCTCTGCTATATGAAACTCCAACAAACAATTAATGATTCTGTTATTTCTTAAGGCCTCTTTGTTAATAACCTGCAATAATTTTAAACTATCAACTCCATGAATCAGAGAAACAAAAGGTGCAAAATATTTCACCTGCTTACTTTGTGGATGCCCTATAAAATGCCACTCAATATCTTTGGGTAAAGCATCATACTTATCGCGTAATTCTTGAGGACGATTTTCACCAAAAATGCGTTGACCAGCATCATATGCATCTTGAATATATTCATTGGGCTTTGTTTTTGAAACCGCTACTAATGTTACGCCATCAATAATTGTTGATTGAATATTTTTTAAATTATCAGCTATGCTCATTGTCAAATTCCTTTTTAACAAAAATAACAGAATGAATTGGAATTTGAAGAAATCATCGTATTATAATTCATGAAAATTTAAAATCAAAAAAAATACAACATTTGTTTTAATAGAGTATTTATAAAAAACATTTTAATATACATTCATTCGTTACTAATAAAAAAAATCAATTATTTTCTTTAATACTTCTTAAAATATTCATAACTTGGTTATTAGTAAATTAATAACTATAACCTAAACTTAATTTATTATGAATTGTAAAAAGCAAAAGCGAGTAAAAAGGATCGTACGATCCTGTAAGAAAATAAGCATAAAGCTTATTTATTTGTTTGGCATCTTTACACTCTTGAATTGTTCCTCTATTTTAAAAGCTCAAGACTATTTAATATCAAGAGAAGCAGGGGACTATGACCTTGGTGCAGTTATAAATGAAACCTGTGGTGCTGCCGCCGATGAAACATGCATAACATTGCCTGATATTAACCCAGCAAGTGGACTAGTTTTTACAATACCCTTAAGTACTGATCCACAATACGCAGGTGCCAGCATTTCACAAATAACTCTTGATAATTGTGCTGAACCTTCAATAATTATCAATATTGGTACAGGCACAATTGAATTTCCGACAGATGCTACCATATGCAATGGAGATAAAATAGAATTTACCGCTCACGCTATTTTAAATGATCCAGGTCCACCACCTGTAGACTTTGAAGATCTTGTTCACTTTACCATCTCCTATCAACGTCAAGCTGTTAAGCTTGCTATTGTATTAGATATTTCGGGAAGCATGCACTCTCCAGTATATAACGGAATTAGTTATGGAGAAAGCAGATGGCAAGTTTTAAAAAATGCTGTATCGTCTTTTTTAACTAAGTACGAAGAGGTTGACGGACCCACAGATTTAGTTGGCCTAACTTATTTTACTACAGATATAGTTCCTTCAGACCCTCCTTTGGGAGACGCATTAATTAGCTCAACTGGTTCACAGGCTATCGTTTATAACGACATGGACACAAGAACTCCTTTGAATTTAACAGCCATGGGAAAAGGATTACAAAAAGCTAAAGACGATTTATTAGGAGGAAACAATAATGACAATTATAAGAAAATTGTTCTCTTATTTACCGATGGAATGCAAAATGTGAATCCTTTAGCTCATACAGAAGAATCAACTCCTGGCAATTTTATAACATATCTGGGTCCTGAAGCAGATAACTACAAACTAAACGTTGCCGGAATAGCAAAAGCTGATAGCATTTACTACTATAGCATTGCAATGAACACAGGAGCTGGTGTTCCTATTGTATTACAAGATTTAGCAGAAAAAAATGGTGGTGAGGCCTATTTTACCTCAGTTGGAGTTTATGGAACTTGCGATCCTCCTAGTGCTGCCCAAGATTGTGACTTAATGAATGATTTTGATCAAGCATTAGAAAAAATATTATACGGAGGTAGCCCTCAATTATTATCAAGAGATCTTAGCCATTTAGAAAACGGAGTTAAAACATTTAACCTTGATGTTAATGATCATATTAGCAAGATAATTTTTGAAATAGATTATAATAAAGGTGATGATATTAAATTTTCAAAAATTAATAAAGGCGATTATAACTTAACTAATTATTTTGATTACAAATTTTCACAAGATTCTGTGTTCGTTATTGCAAGCTTAAAACTTCCAGCAAAATACGAAAAGGATATAATTAGTTCTAAAGGGACTTGGGATATTACTGTTAAAGGCAGTTCAGATAATAATTTTGCTTTTAAGTGCTTTGTCGATGATCATTATTTCAATTATACTTGTTCAACAGGAAAAAATATTTACACCGTAGGAGACGTTCTGGAATTTAGTACCCATCTATCTTTTGCTGGTATTCCCTTGATAAATGAAAATAATAAAGTTAATGTGGTATTATTAAAACCAGGCGATGATATTGGCCATTTATTGGCTACCTATGCTACTCCCACTAATCAACAAGATAGTATCGATCCTAGTTCACTGGCACAACAAAAGCTTAACGATTTATTAAGTACAGACAGTTCTTTTTATAATGCTCTAAAAGCAAATGATTTATTAATTGAACTTAATTCAGACGGTAAGGGTAATTATTCTGGAGATTTTACTGAAACTGAATTAACCGGTGTTTATCAAGCATATTTTTTCATTTATGCTGTTCATCCTAAATTTGGAAATTTTATTAGAACGCAAAAACACTCCCTTGTTTTAAAATTCGGTCAGCTTGATGCGGAAGAAACTGAAATGGATATTGATGTTACTCCAGATGATAAGTTCCAAACCTTTATTGTAAATGTAAAACCTAAAAATAAATTTGGCTATTTTATTGGACCTGGATATTTATCTTTCATTAAACTTAATATCGATTCAGTTAGAGTGAAAATTTCTGATAAAAAAGATTCAGGGAGCCTTAAAATTACTGATAAAAAGGACAATTTAGATGGAAGTTATAGCTATACAATCTCAAATGTACCTAATGATATTAGTCCTGATGATGTTCAAATATTCATTATGGGAGAAAAGTTAGCTGATGCTAATACCTGTTATCCGCTTACAAAATGGTACTATATAATTTTACTAGTTATAATTTTAATTATATACCTAATTAAAAAAATCAAGTCTAAATTCTTGACATTTTTAATGTGGTTCATTTTAGTAGTTTGGGTCATTTATATTATTCTAAGATATTTAGAAATTATTTGCTACCCTTTCTTATAATTGTTATTAAATAAAAGCAAAAAGGGTGTCTTTAAAAAAAGACACCCTTAAAAAAAAACATAAACCTAATTATTTAGGATCACATTAAAAAGTTGGGGATTTAAATAAAAACATCAAAATATTTAATGTTAAATTGTGGTATAATAGACAAAATTAATGGTTTTTGAGACTGAAGTTGTTCAAGTGGACATTTTTAATGGTTTATTTTTCACC
>JAEINW010000106.1 GCA_016342715.1 Salinivirgaceae bacterium
ATCTACATGCATCGCAACAATTTAACATTAAATATTTAGGTGATTTTATTTAAATCCCCAACTTTTTAATGTGATCCCATTTGTTCTGGTTGGTTCGTACGATTAATTCAAAATAGAATATTTCCTATCTAATTAAAACCCAAATTGAGCGATTCTCGCTCACGATTTAGTTCTTGTAAGTATTTCACTGCACTTTGTTTGTGAAACACTACAATCTCTACATCGGGGTTAACTCTAAGTAAAGCGCTTGTTCGCTATGCTCCAATCGCTCAACTTAGATAAAACTCATAAAAGTCAAATTCTTTAACATTTATATTTGACTTATGTATGTCTATTTCAACATATCTGATTTGTTCCTTATTATAGTTATCTACTGTTTCAATTTTACGAAAAGAGCTATCATTTGAAAAAGTGAATTAACTGAAAGTTGATGTGTAAAGTCGAACAAATGGGCTTATTGGCACCACATATTTAATTCTTTTTGAGACACTCAACTACAGCCTTCCAGCTTGTTTTTATAAAGTTTTGACAATTTATCGAAGCCAGTTAATAGTTAAATATCAATTTTTGGAGCTGTATAAAAAAAGGAGTTTTTCACCTTCGACTAATTACTTTCGAACACCACAAGTTTATACGAACCCAATTTTATGGCAAATAGCCAAAACGAATGGCTCGATGGCAACATTAGTTTTGGCTTTACTATTAATAGGAGGTTTACGATAATTAAAAATAATAACTAGTCAATTTGCATTTTAATAGTTTCTGAATCATTGTTACCATAGTAACATTTAACAAGATACGTTCCTTTTTGTAAAGTGCGTTTGTTAAAAATAAATTCATTTGTGCCAATGGTTTCTCTTCTCAGGAGTTCCCCAGTTATACTAAAGACGTCAATTTTTTGAATTTCACGGTTATTTTTTGATTTTATTATTGCATTATCGATGATTGGATTTGGATACACTTCAATGTTTGACACTAAAGGTTTTTCATGAATGTTTCCACCTAAATCAACCCAAAACAATCGAATATCATCAATCATCCAACCATCTCTAGCCGTTTCGGTGGCATCGCTTAAAAAATTAAATCGAATGATCATAGGATCAAACCAATTAGTGTTTTTTGTTACCAAGTCATACCAACAAAATTTTACTTTGATCCAAGAATTTATGTTGCCTGAAAAGCCAAACTCTCCATTGTAGAGTGTGTCAGTATCTTTATATAAATTTTCATTTTCATTTTTCGGAAATATATACCAATATCCTAATGAATCATTTATAATGTTAGAGAATAATTCTCCATTGTCATATGACACAGTTATATAACCACCATCGCATAAAGTATCAGAATTTATTTTATGCAAAAACTCGATACCAACATAATAATATCCAAAATCGTCCGAAGTAATTTGCAGATCGAACCAACTATGGTTATTTGCAGGATAAGCATTCAAAGTATCGGTTACTATAGCATTAGGTAGGGAATAACTTTCTGTAAAAGTAAGTTTCGATGGTTCTCCTATTTGCCAAATATTGGTAGTAGGAGTTCCTTGTTGAAAGAAAACTGACTCCGATTCAAAAGTAATTAGTTCAACTTCGGTGGTATCACCAACACCTTTAAATTGACCATTTACATTAAAAAAAGAAACGGCAAGTAGCAGAAAAGGTAATAGAGTTTTCATAGTCTTTAGTTTTGGTTAAAAAGCAAAATTAGGCAAAAATTATGTTTGGTATGATTAAAGTCTTGATTTTTAAGTAATAATTTTTGTAGTTTTAACATTAAATGAAAAAACTCCTAATATATAATCGTTTATATCACCGCCATGGTGTTGGATTGTTTGAGTGTTGGTTGATTTGATTTTCTTACCTTATACTGCTTATTAATTTAATGAGCATTCGAAAAATATTTAAAGTAATGTTAATTAGGGGTTTGTATTGCTACGGCAGTGTTTAATCCTGTAAAATTAGTTGAAATGTTCAAAAAAGAAACTTATATAAAACGGAGAGAGAAACTCAAAAAAGAAGTCGGAAATGGATTAATTCTGTTATTGGGAAATTCAGAAAGTCCGATGAATTATGCAGATAACACCTATCACTATCGTCAGGATAGTACGTTTTTATATTTTACGGGCATCAATCATCCAGATTTAGTTATGCTTATTGATTGTGACAGTGGTGAAGAGATTTTATATGGTGATGATTATACCATCGATCATATTGTATGGATGGGTCAACAAGCCACCATTGCTTCGAAAGCTGCGCTTTGTGGAATTAACGAATCGCAAGCTCTAGCTAAACTTCAGGCAAAACTTGATAAGGCCAAAAACCAAAGCAGGAAAATTCATTTTTTGCCGGTTTATCGTCACGACAATAAAATCAGATTGTTTGAATGGTTGGGTGTTCATCCTGCCAAAGTAAGTGATGAAGCTTCCTTAGAATTAATAAAAGCAGTTATTAATCAAAGGAATTATAAATCGGATGAAGAAATTGTAGAGATTGAAAAGGCTGTAAATACCAGTGTAGATATGCATGTGGCCGCTATGCGAATGGCAAAACCAGGAATCTGCGAATCTGAAATAGCTGCTGAAATGCAACGCATTGCTGAAGCAGAAAATGGTCATTTGTCGTTTCCGGTTATTGCTACCATAAATGGTCAAACCTTACACAATCATTATCATGGAAATGTTATTAAAGATGGGCAATTATTCCTTTTAGATTGCGGTGCGGAAACCGAAATGGGATATGCTGGCGATTTATCAAGCACTTTCCCTGTTGGTAAAACATTTACTCCTGAGCAAAAAGAGATTTTCAATATAGCATTGGCAGGACATGAAGCAGCCATTGATATGCTAAAACCAGGTGTTGAATTTAAAGAGGTTTATTATCAATCGGCCAGAACAATTATGGAAGGAATGAAATCCATGGGTTTTGTAAAAGGAAATATTGAGGATGCACTGATAAATGGAGCTCATGCTATGTTTTTTCCTTGTGGTTTGGGTCATATGATGGGGCTCGATGTGCATGATATGGAAGATTTGGGTGAGGTGTATGTGGGTTGGGATGGTGTTCCCAAAAGCACGCAATTTGGATTAAAATCGTTGCGCTTGGGTAGAAAACTTGAACCTGGATTTGTATTAACCATTGAACCAGGAATTTACTTTATTCCCGATTTAATTGATCTTTGGAAGAAAAATAAAACGAATGCTGAATATCTTAACTTTGATATGCTTGAGAAATATAGAAACTTTGGAGGAATTAGAAACGAAGAAGACTTTTTGATTACTCCAGATGGAAAAAGATTGTTAGGTAAGCAAAAGCCAAAAACTATTGAACAGGTGGAGGCTGAACGCAAATATGCATTTAAATAACAGTAGGCAGTAAACAGTAGGCAGTAAACAGTAGGCAGTCTGCAGTGGGCAGTAAACAGTAAACAGTAAACAGTAAGCAGTAAGCAGTCCACAGTTGGCAGTAATCTGGAGATTGAGATCTGTAGACTAAAAAATAAATGATAAAAGAATAAATATTATGATAAAAACAATATTATTAGCGATAACCTTTCTTTTAGGATCGTACTTTTCAAATGCATGCACCGTAATTGCCGTTGGGAAAAAAGCATCAGCCGATGGTTCAGTAATTATTTCACATACCGATGCTGGTCCAGATTGTCGGGTTCATTATGTTCCAGGTCAAACTTATAAGGCAGGAACTATGGCAAATGTATATTTTGGCATGGTTGATTTGGGCAGAACACTTGGAGATTATGGAAAAGTGCTTGGTCAAATTCCACAGGTTGAAAAAACCTATGGTTATTTTCAATCGGCCTACTCGCAAATCAATGAATATCAACTGGCTATTGGTGAAAGTACTCAAAGTCAGCGTGATGCTTTACGAGTTGATACCGCAATTTGCAAACAAATTATGACCATAGAGCAAGCTCAGGTTTTTGCTTTGCAGCGCTGTAAAACGGCTAAAGAAGCCATGGAATTAATTGCAGCTTTGATGGAAAAATATGGCTTTCTTCCATCGTGTGTCGATGAAAGCGAATCCTTAGCCATTGGCGATGTGAATGAAGTTTGGGTGATGGAATTTTACTCTGTGGGAAACAAATGGACTCCAGAAAGTGGCAAGCCTGGCGCAATTTGGGCCGCCCAGCGAGTACCTGATGATCATGCCTTAATTATTCCAAACTGGAGTATTATTAAACAAATTAATATTGAAGATAACGCAAACTTTAGAGCTTCGTCAAATTACATGCAAGTTGCAATTGATAGCGGTTGGCACAAACCAGCATCTGGCAAACCATTTATTTGGCAAGAAGCTTATTCGCCTATGTTGCGCGAATGGGCAACCAGCCGTTTTTGGAAATTTTATTACGATAATGCTCCTGAATTAGGGTTACCAAACAGATATACAACAGATCCTTTTAAAGGAGAAGATCAGTACACGCAATTTGTGGAGCCATTATCGGCTTACCCTTTTTCGGTAAAACCGAACAAACTTATTTCTGTTCAAGATATTATGGCTTTTCAACGTTGTACTTTTACAGGAACTATTTACGATAAAGAAAATGATCCGAGTTGGTATTATCCTGATAAGGAAGGGAAATTGGTGAAAAGCGCCATTGCAACTCCATTTCCAACCGAAGAAATGCGAAAAGTATTGAAAATAAATCGCCGACGAAATGTGGCTCGTGCCAGAGGCGAATACGGAATGATTGCCCAGCTAAGAGGTTGGCTGCCCAATGAAGTTGGAGGTATTTATTGGTTTTATGTGGACAATGCCTATACCAGTGCTTACGTTCCAATTTATGCAGGAGCTACCGATGTGGCTGAATGTTATAAGGTGTATGATAAAGAAAAATTTGATAACAACTCCATTCGCTGGTGTGTCGATTTTGTTGATAATTTATTGTATTTGCGTTGGCAAGATGCAGTAAAAGATTTGCATAAAGTGCGTGATCCTTTGGAGCAAAGTTTTTTTGATGAGCAGGTTGAGGTGGATAAGAAAGCACAAGAACTATTAGCAAAAAGCCCTAAAAAAGGACAAGAATATCTCACAAAACTTACCATTGAGCGAATGAATAAGGTTCATAAATTATTTATTGATTTGAGGTATTCTTTAATAACTAAGTACACCAACAATAAACAAGGGATTTAAATAGGTTTCGTTTTATTATTTAAACCCATTAAGCAACTTGCCAATAGGTTTTTATATTGAATGAATTACGAACTTTTCACATTAAAAAAGCCAGACATTTTTGTCTGGCTTTCTTTATTATATTGTTCGATACTTATTCTGCTGATTCAACAATAGATCCAGTAACATCATAAATGTAATCGGCTAATTTTTCCGATTCGCTAAAAATATCTTTATAAATTGTACCTATTTTGTAAGAGTATTTTTCATTTTCAATATCATGCACATGATTATTTCTAAGTTCATTGCGCATTTCGTTAATTTTAGTTTCAATTTTTTTAGCTTCAGTTTTTGTCACTTTAAAATGATGTTCCTTTAAATTTTCAATCATTATATCGTATGCCTCAAATACTAAAGCAAACATTTTTTGAATATTTTCTTTCATTTCAGGAGTGAGCTTCGATTTTTTCTCTCTGGCTCGACTCATTGCTCTGGCAATGTTTAAGCTGGAATCTCCCATACTTTCAATTTCATCAATAATTTTAAGCATAGAACTGAGTCTTCGGGAGGTTTCTTTACTTAATTGGCTTTCAGATACTTTGGTTAAGTAATTGGCAATAGCAACTTCCATATCGTCACTTTTATTTTCGCCATTATCAACTTTATCAAATTGTTTATTAAACTGTTTGTCTTTTTTCTCAGTCAGCATGTTATCGAGCCTTTTAAAAAGTTTTTTGGTTTGTTGTGCATACAATATAATCTCTTTTTTAGCCTGTAATAGCGACAGTTCACTGGTATTGAGCATTCCAAATTTAATATGTTTTAAGCTAAATTCTTCCTCGTCTTCTCTAGTAGGAATAACTTTTTGTACGAACTGCACTAGGTATTTAACAAACCAAATTTGAATTAATACATTTATAATATTAAAGAAAGTATGAAAGAATGAAAGAGCAATGGGTACAACAGATACAGTTGTAAATGCCGATTTTCCTGAAACTGACTGTGTAATTCCGTCAACTCCTTTTAAAAAGAAAGGTAAAATAGATAACACCCAAAGCACTCCAATAACATTGAATATTAAATGAATTCGTGCCGCTCGTTTTGCCGTTGAATTTGCTACAGAGGCTGCAAGATTTGCTGTAATTGTGGTGCCAATATTCTCGCCTAAAACCATGGCAGCGGCTGTTTCAAAGCCAATCCATCCATTGTTACACATAACCAGGGTTAAGGCCATGGTGGCACTCGACGATTGAATAACTACTGTTAGAAGGGTGCCAATAAGTAAAAAGATTAAACTTGAACCCAAACCCATATCCGTAAAATTCTTTAAAAATTCTAGAATTTCTGGATGTTCACCAATATTTGGAACACTGGTTTTTAAACTTTCTAAACCAATAAACAATAAGGCAAATCCTACTAATACTTGTCCCCACGATTGGTTACGAGTTTTATTTGAAAAGACCAATGGAAAGCCAATACCAATAATCGGATAAGCTAGGATACTCATTTTTACTTTAAATCCGAGTAATGCAATTAACCAAGCAGTAACTGTGGTTCCAACATTTGCCCCCATAATTACGCCCACCGATTCGGTTAAGGTAAGGAGTCCTGCATTTACAAAACTTACTATCATTACTGTGGTTGCACTCGACGATTGTATTACTGCAGTAATCATTACACCAGTAAATACTCCCTTGATTCGGTTCGATGTCATGGCAGCCAGAATGTTTCGCAGTTTACTACCGGCTACTTTCTGAAGTGCTTCACTCATTATTTTCATTCCGTATAGGAATAAACCTAAAGCACCAATTAAGGTTAAAAAATCTAATAAAGTATAATTCATCCGATGGAATTTAATTATTAATTGCCGGATGGAACATTCAAAACTAATTTAATAATAGGTATGAGTGTTTAATGCTTAAATTAATTATGAATGTTTCATATAGCAATAATTATTCGGCAACGAAATTAAATATTAAATGAAATAATGAAGCAAAAATGTAAGGTTTATTTAATGTTATTTGCCATGTTTTCCTTTTTATTGTTAATTATGTTCTAATGAAGCTCCTATGATGGTATATCCTTCACTACAAACGGAAAACACACAGCCATAACCTCCTTCAACTGTTGAATACATGGGTCTATAGGCATTGGGTTTAAAGAAAATGTTCGATGTGGATACATATTGTTCATAGTTTTTATCGTAAGCAAAAACAGCTAAAGAAATGTTATTATGACTGGAATTAATACTTATAAGTGTATTTCCATTTATGTTCGAGCTTTGTCTTTGAAAGGTAGCTCCATTTTCATTTGTATAATAAACATCATATAAAAAGGCGCTTGCATCTTCTTTAATTTCAAAGGTAATTTTGGAAGCATCTCTGGTTAGAGAATTTGATACTATTTCAGGAATATTTGGAACAAGCGTTTGGCTAGTAACAAAAAAGCCATTATAGTTGCACTGAAATAAATACAAATCGCCGGGGTTTGTTTTTATTTTTGAATTATAATATGTAAAGTCTACTGTATCTTTCACAATATATGTTGTGTCAAAATTTGTACGATGTAAATCTAATTGTATAAAAACATCGGGTATAAATTGCTGGGAGGTATCACTTAATTGTTTTATTTCCTGAATCTCAAAATAGTTTCTTAAGCTATCGTTTAAGGTAGGAAGAGTCCCCGTTGTTAATACACCAAAAACATTTAGGCCGGGTTCAAATTCTGCATTTATGTTTTTTGGCTGCATGGGAAGCCCAACATAAGCTTCGGCTAGTTTATCGCATCGTGAAAAAAGAACCGTAATAAAAAGCAGCATTATATAATTTTTCATCTTTTAAAATTTTATGGTGTAACCTATACTTGCCGTTGGAAAATAATTATCGCCAAAGGGTATATATTTATCAAAGCCTTGTACTGGTAAATAGAACATAACATTTCTTCGTAAGAACAATAGGTTTCGCACATTTACTACTAAGTATGATTCTTTAGCACCAAAAAAGTTTGAAATGTCTTTGCCAAAGCCCCGGACCACTTTTTTTTGCAATCCCAAATTTATACTCATAATCCAAGGCATTTGCGAACTGTTTTTTTGATTGATGGTATATTGCGGACTATAATATACTTCTCCTTGAATTGGGTCGTACATATAATAAAATTGAAGTGCATTTTCGACCGAACGAGGCACTCCGCTTTGGAACATAAAATCGGTGCTATACGATATTTTATCGGTTGCCTGAAAGTTTATTACTCCTTTAAAAGTATGTGTGTGGTTGTAATCGTATAAATATTCTTTGCCATCCATAATATTAGGGAACGAACGAGTTGATTTTGCCAGAGTATAACTGGCCCAACCTGAAAATTTGTGATGTTGTCCTTTCCACATTAGTTCCATTCCATAGGATTCTCCTGAACCGGCAAATATTTTATCTGACAGGGCAAAAGCTTCTAATTTGCTTTGCAGCAAATCAAAAGTATAAGTTCTGTGTATGTCTTTGAAATAAAAATCGGCTGAAAGAAATTGGTTTTTGCCCACTTTTTTTTCCAAACCAATAATATAGTGGTACGATTCGCTGGGTTCTACTTTTGCCAATGGATAATAGTAATCTAAGAATTGCGAAAATTCCAATTCTTGCGTATTCATGCTTATAATATACTGGTAATATAGCCCATAAGCTGCTTTTATTTTCCAATTAAAAGGAAGGTTTAAAACTCCATTAATTCTGGGTTCATATTTAATTTTCCGATCCTGAAATTTTGTAAAACGAATACCGGGACGAAGAATCAGGCTCCCAAGTTTTATTTTATCTTCTGCAAAAAAGGCCAATAATTTGGGTTCACTACTGGCCGAAGCATTTTCAACCTCATTAACTATACTTTCATTGGAGAAAAGATATAGGCTATATTCTGCACCAACCTTTAATTGATTGTTATAAAATGGACGATAATCGAGGTAGGCTTTTGCTGTCCAGTCTTGCACCTTGCTTTTGAATGCTGTGGAAGTATTAAATATGATATCATCAAAATCCATTTTAAATTGGCTCGAATTATTTGCATTGTGCAAGGATGCATAAACCTGAGTTCTAAAAAACAGTTTAGGTGTAATCACTGATTTATAAATAGCCGTAGCAATGTTATTGTTCCATTTATTGTTCCAGGCAAAACTCATTTCTTGAAAGGGCTCAGCAATTTCGGGGTCAGTGTATTTTGCCAAGGTATTTCCCATTAATTTATAGATGGTGTTAAAGTCCATCGATGTTTTATCTCGCGAAGTAAAATATTTTATGGTAAGTCGGTTTTTTGGATTGAAGCGATGTGTTAAGGAAAAATTGGCATCATAGAAATAGCTGTTGCTATTTAGTACAAAATTTCCAATAACATCGTAATTGAATCGGGCACCTACCATCATGGTTGTTTTTTTTGAAACTGGAAATTCCACAAATACTTTCGATTCCACGGTTGAGGGAATCACTTCGCCATGCACTCCATCTTCGGTTCCGTCTTTTGTTGAGATATGAATAACCGATGAGTTTCTTCCGCCATATTCAGCGCCAAAACCACCCACAAGCATATCTACATTTTTAACCGTTTGCATGTTAAATATTCCCGACGACGACATAAAATGATAGGGATTGTAAATGGTAACTCCATCGAGCATTATTAAATTCTCTCCAGGGTCGCTTCCGCGAACCGAAACCAGCGGAGATAAAGGTTCTGTGGCTTCAATTCCTGGCATAAATTTAATGGCTTTAAACACATCGTTTCGGGCTGTGGGAATCGATTTCATGGCTTTGGGTGTTAGCCGATGCTGGCTGGTTTCAATTTCCCGATCGCCAATAATATCGGGTGCAGCTTCAACTACATTTATCTGATCAATTTCAACGGTTGAGGGTTTTAATCGAATCTCGATAAATGTTTTATGATTATCGGGGAACTGAATAGTTTGGGTTTTGTTTTCATATCCAATAAAGGAAGTGATAATTGTAACTGTATTGGTTTCAATACCCGCAAGACTGAAAAATCCATTTACGTTGGTAGCAGTTCCTTTTGGTGTTTTTTCTTGAATTTGAATTGTTGCTCCAACTAAGGTTTCCCCTGATTGACTGTCGTAAACAATACCTGACAACGTATTTCTTTGGGCTATAAGGTTAAAACCAAAAGAAAATATGATTGCTATGAATATAAACTTCTTCATGACTTTAAAATTTTATTCCAAGGGTTCCTACTAATCCAATATTAAAAATAGGATCGTTATATGGAATGTATGAGATCTCTTCCATAAGTCCAATACCGGCTATCAAGCCTTTTTTATCTAGTAAATTGTATGTTATTTTTTGTGTAGCTGTTAATTGAAACATAAATATTTCTTCCATAGTTCTTTTTTCTTCCGAAATGTCGTTCCATTTGTTGAAACCCAATAAAAAGGCATGTTTATTTTGGAAAAGCCATTGGTCAGAAATTCGGTAATTGAGGTAATTTACCTTTCTTGCTATTGCTACCGATTGCCGGTTATTAAAGTGCATGTACCGAATCATTCGTGCCGTTCGCTTAAATTTCTGATCGGGTTCAGGTGACGAAAACCATAGCTCGCCATCGAATCCCCAAAAATTTAAACCGGCATAAATATCAACGCTTGTGTAGAAATTCTTTGGTGCCACTGAAAAGCCTCTTCTAAAATGGAAATTTTCATCGGTTGCTAATTGGTCTTTTTTTGAAAGAACGGCATCTAAATCTTTTTCAAAGTTTAGGTTAAAGGAATCAATGGCATTTAGATATCCCAAATTAGTTGAATCTTTTGCTTTTTGAGTGTTGTAGTTTTCATAATAAAAAACACCCATAAGATTTGTGTCACCATTTGTTTGTAATTCAGATAACTCAATAGATGCGTTAAGTTTGAAATGTCGTTTAAAGGTTGATTCCGACATTTTATAATAAAAATTGTGAATATCTACAATATAGTTTGGTTTAAGGGTCTGCTTGTTGAATGTATTCTCAAATGAAATAGCTAAGGATTTTTCTAAATTTACAATTTGGTCAACTGGAAAAAACACCCATTTTTTCTTTTCAAAAACCGAAATGGTTTTTGGTTGATCTTCTCTGTAATCGAATGTATTTACAGGAAATGATGATTGTATTTCTTTCGATCCATACGGAATTACAATGGTGTCAGCAATATAGGCTTGAGAAAATGCAAGGCCTGAAATAAGTAAAAAAGAAAATAGTAAAACTATTCTTAAATGTTTTTTGTAGGGCATAATTTTGGTTTTATTATAGCACTTACAATATTACTTAATATTTGAATTTTTATTACTTGTTAGTTGGGAAAATTGTTAATTGGTTACAAAAGGATTGTTCTGTTTATTAAAAAGAAAATATGTAATTTCGATAAATATGAAGCTATCTTATTATTTTTTATCCGGGTATTGTCCCATCCAATTCCTTGCTGGACTGTAGTTGCAAACTACTAACGTTTTGGTTTTGCATTGATATACAGTACAACCAACTTAAGTAGTTGTGCTCCAAACCATTTGGGTATAATGTCCAGCTTTCATTTGGGCATTTCCAAAATGTTAGTTCTTTTTAAAGTATTTAATTTCATGTCCCTATTCATCGACCGTGAATGTTGGATTTAATTCTGAAAATATTTTCTCGTTGTGTTTTTAATAAGCAGTAAGTGCTAATTATACTTTCGCTACTAGTAGTCAGTTTTCTAATAATTATGACATTCATCGGACGACTAACTCTTTATAGTCAATAAAGCCATCCGATGAATAATACTACGGTATATAATTAACGTTCTACTAGTTTCATCGATATGCTCACAAATAATTTTTGAATTTTATTTTGAACAATAAAACTTGACTTGTAAGTAATTCTAGTTTATCTTTAATAAACAGTAATCCAAGCAATTATGAAATATTATGCTATAACTCTATTGGGTCAGTCCATTGCTTATGCAGATACTAGTGATGATAAATCAACGATTCTTTTTATACATGGGAATTCACTGTCTTCAAAAACCTTTCAAAAACAGTTTGATGATGCAAGCTTGAATCGTCAATTTCGCTTAATTGCACTAGATATGTTAGGGTATGGTGAATCGGATCGAAGCAAAAATCCGGAAAAGGATTATGGATTTTATGCTCAGGCAGATTTGGTAGTTTCGTTTATAGAGGCTTTAAAGCTAAGTGAAGTTATTTTGGTGGGTCATAGTTTGGGTGGTAATATTGCTATTGAAGTTGCCAATAGATGCGATAAAGTAAATGCTTTGGCTTTGTTGGCAAGTCCATTGGCAGAAAAACCCATGTCGCAGGAAATGTATTTGCCACACCCGGCTCTTTCCTATTTTTTCACACCCTATTTAGATGATAATGCCATTGCCGAATTGGTAAGAGCACTATATAAACCCGGAACTGGAATTCCTGATTGGAATGTTGAGGTTGTAAAAAAATCGGATCCGCTAAGCAGAGCGCATCTATTGGCTCCGGTACTGTCTGGCGAATATACTGATCAGTTGATAACCCTTCAAAAAATGAAACTGCCTGTAGCTTCGATTATTGGAGAATACGATCTCTTGGCAAATCCGGATTATATTAAAAGCACTGTAGTTGAAACTCTATGGCAGAACAAAGTGCATGAAATTAAAGATGGAGGGCACATGCTTTTTTATGAGAATGCTCCAGCCTTTAATCAACTATTGGTTGAGTTTGCGAAACATGTTTTATGATGAAGGGTGATCTTCATATTGAATATCAAAAATTAAAGAAGGAAAAAGATTTCCTTCAGAATTTGTTTGATGCCTTACCCGCATCTGTACAAGTTGTACAAATTGATGAAGAAGGAAATCCAACACCCATTTGGGTGAATAAAAGCTATGAAAATATATATGGGTATACATTGGAGGATAGGCAAAATTTGTCAGTTGCAGAATTCTACCATCCGGATGATATAGAACAAGTTCGAAAAGCAGTGAGGCACTCCTTTAAAGATGAAACATTCAGAGACTCTGTGGTATGCAGGATTAAAACCAGTCAAGGTGAATGGAAATGGGTTTATATCTATGGTTGTCGGTTTAAATTTGGATCTGAAGGTAAGTATATGCTAACTACGAGTATGGAGATTACGGATAGTTTTGCATTTAATCATTCAAGGGTTCAGGAATATATGAAGGAAATTACCCGTTTGGAAAATAAACTAAGCCTTTCAAAATTAACAGCTATTGAGCTCGAAATAGTTTGTTTACTGGCCAATGGGAAATCAGTAAAAGAAATAGCTGAATTAAGAAACAGAAGCTACGAAACTATTAATAACCATAAACGAAATGTTTTTAAAAAGCTGGGATTTACCAAACTTACTGAATTGGTTTGCTTTTGTGCTGAGAATGGATTGATATAATTTAATCTAATGGAGATAGGAATTGGGAAAGATATTTATTCTGGCGAGTTTATTGAAAGTTTAAGTCAGGAATATAAGTTACTAATACAAGCCTTAAATGGTCTTGATTCTGTAATATATATTAATAATATTTTTAAAGACGGAAGCATAAAACTAATATGGGCTAACAATAACTTAAATGATATTACCGGATTTACTTTTGAAGAGAGACAACAGATGGGGGAGAAGTATTATGAGCTTTATTATCATCCTGACGATTATAAAAATGTCATCAATATAATTCATGATGTAGCCCATAGAAAGCTTGATGCCTATTCAATGAACTACAGAATAAAGCATAAAAATGGGAAATGGGTTTGGATTTATAGCAAAGGAAATATTTATGATGAAGACAAAGATAAGGGAATAAGGAAGTGTATTTCTGTTGCAATTAATATGACCGACCGCATTGTAATGAATGAAGAGCAGCTGAATATTCTTTTAAAGGAACTCGCCCAATTGCGTAATAAGCTGCTTATAAATAAACTATCAAATACAGAACTCAAAATAGTAAACTTACTATGCAAAGGGCTAACCGTAAAACAAATTGCAAAAAAACAAAATCGAAGCCCGGAAACAATTAACAACCATAAGCGCAATGTTTTTAAAAAACTGGGTATTAATAAAATCTCTGAACTTGTTGCTTTTGCCATTGAAAATGGCTTAGACTAGGAACTTGAAGCGCCTGCTACGAAAAGAAAATAAATCTACTACATAATTCCTCTTTCGTTCTTGTCCCAACCCTAAAGGGTGGAATGAAAGCTACTGCAGATGTACTTTTTTTGATAAGTTATTTTAGGTAAGCTCCCTTTTGGGATTATGGCAGCGGTGGGGACTAAAAATAGCACATTAAGAACTTAAGCCGCTTTTTATTGCTTGCCCTAACCCTAAAGGGGACAATAAAAAGCTAATTCAGAATATCGGAGTCAGGACTTAATAAAGAAAAGAGCAGCCTTCTTCTAGGAAAAAAGAATGTGCGGTAGGCTTTCCTCTTCAGGGGTTAGGGGCAGCGTTATACTTATTTATCAACTCTTGAATTTTTAGTTTTATAATATCAACTACCTTTTCAACATTGTCCATAACTTCCTTATTGGTAAACCGAATTACAGTTATTTCATATTTTTCCATTTCTGCCGTTCTGTTATCATCATATTCTCTTTGCTGTTCATGGTTAGTTCCATCAATTTCAATAACAAGTCTAACCTTATGACAGTAGAAATCAGCAATAAATTTTTCAATAGGATGTTGAGCTTTTATTCTATATCCAAGGTTGGTTTTACGTAAATGTTCCCATAGCAATTTTTCAGGTTCAGTCATATGTGTGCGTAAATATTCTGCTTTCCTAAAAATATCGGGATATGCATTGTAGAACATGGAACGTTCAATGGCTCTTTTCTTCATTTTGGTATTGGTTTAGGTAAAATTAATGATTTATTTGGATATATCCGCTTTCATTCTTGCCCCAACCCTAAAGGGTGGAATGAAAGCTACTTTTTTATTGGTTAATTATTGTCGATATAAAATCAATATTTAACAATTTACTAGGTGGGTTGGCATTCCCCTTTAGGGGTTAGGGGCAGTGGTGGCCTACTTCTCAACCCTCAAACCACACCTTATTAACAATAACAAAAATGACATGTTCATGTCATTGACTTACTTTATTTATTGGCAGAACTTTGCAGTAAACTTCTTTAAAACTGCTATCTCATGAATTTGTTATGTGTTAATAGAATAAGAACTCAGCCCCTTTGCCTCAGCATTCCTTTCAACGGTATAGCAGTACCTAAAGAAGTTATAAAACGGCATTGGGGTTTTTCTTTGCTTAAAATACTACCATTAATAAATAACTCTCAATTCAAGTTACAATAAATATAAATAGTTATGAAGAGCTTCTTTGATAATATCCAGTATTCAATATTTTTTATCTTAATTCTTTTGGTTTCAGTAACAAATGCCCAAAAACCTTACTGGCTTGAAGAAGGCGGATTACCACAAAGTAGTTATTTCAATTACTATATAGGATATGGTGAAAGTGAAACTTTGCTTGAAGCTAAAAAGCAAGCCGTACAAGCTGTACTACAAAAAATATCGGATGAAGAAGGCTTAAATTTTACGATTACTGGTGAATCGGAACGTAAAGGAAAAGAAACTAAGCATAATGGACAGTTCACTACTGATATTAGTTTTAGCTTTAATACAAAAGTGGTTAAAAACGGAAAAGAGATAATATTACCAAGTATTCAAGAAGCCTCAGACTATTATATTGACGATAAAAACTTGAATGAAAACAGTTATAGTTGCTGGGTTTTGATGCGGGTTCCGGAAAAAAAGGAATATGCTAAAATGAGTATTTATGAACCATGGGGGGCTGCACCCGTATGGAGGTCGGCACTTTATCCCGGTTTAGGTCAGCTTTACAAAGGACAGTATAGTAAAAAAGAGAAGAAAAAAGGAACATTCCTTTTGTTGACAGGAACAAGTATGATTGCCGGAATTGTTACTTCGCAAATATTATATAATCACAACCATGATCAGGCATATGCAACAGAATCTATGAGCCAACGTGACTTTTATTTAGATAAGCGTGACACATGGGGTTCTGCACGGTATGGTTTTGCTGTTAGTGCCGGCGTAATTTACCTGTACAGTTTAATTGACGCATCGGCAAATAAAAAAGTAAAACGTTATGCTGAAATTCATGAACGTTTAAATATTCAACCAATTATTGGTGCAGAATACTACCTATTAGCTTTAAAAATTAACTTAAATAATTAATTATGAAACGTGTAATTTATTTTATATTAGCAATCGTATTAATTAGTATTGGTACATATTGCAATAAGCCTGACCCCAAAGGAAATATTTCGGGAACCGTAAAAAATGAAGTTACAAATGCAGCAATTGACAACGCTGCCATTGTTTTGCAATTAGATGGTACTTCAAAAGGGAATACAGCTACAGATAGTAAAGGTGAATTTGTTTTTAATGAAATAGAACCTGCCTCATATATCCTTAAAATTACTGCAAATGGGTATACTGAAAATAGTGCTTCGGTATCTGTAAAGGACGGTCAAACAGCACCAGTAAGTATTTTATTATTGCCCACAACAGGTGGTATTTCTGGTGTTGTAAAAGATTCGGAAACCGGCAACACAATTGCAGGCGTACTTATCAAATTAAACCTTGGCGGTAATATGCTTAATGATTTTACTACCAGTACCGATGGTAAATACAGTTTTGAAGAAATTGAACCCGCTACTTATAGTGTTGATGCATCAAAAGAAGGTGAATATGAACCAAACTCAAAAAGTGTAATAGTTAAAAGTGGAGAAATGGCACAGGGCGATATAAATTTAACATTTATTGAAACTGGTAAACCTTCATTAACAACGCAAACTCCAACAAATATTACATCTGCAAGTGCATCTGTTATTGGAAATATAACAGCTACAGGTAATGCCGAAATTACTGCATATGGGCATTGTTGGAGTTTAACACCTGCACCCGATATTACCAGTATTGGTATTGTGAATTATGGCACAACAAATGCAACAGGAGAGTTTACATCTACATTAGCTAGCCTAAATCCTGAAACAAAATATTACATAAGGGCTTATGCCACAAATAGCCACGGTACTGGTTATAGTGGAGAGGTTAGTTTTACAACTTTATCTGATATTAATGTACCAACCCTTACTACTAATGTAATTTCCGAAATCACTGATGTTAGTGCGGTTTGTGGTGGAAACATTTCCACTAATGGTGGGGCAACAATAACTGAAAGAGGGGTTTGTTGGAGTACAACAGAAGAACCAACAAATACAGATAGCCATACAAGTGATGGTATAGGAACCGGAAGTTTTACAAGTAATATTACAGGCTTAATGGCTAGTACAAAATATTATGTGAGGGCTTTTGCAACAAATGATGAGGGGAAAACAGTATACGAAAAAGCAGTTACTATTAATAATAGTCAATTATATAAAACCCAAAGAAAAGAGGTATTATCAAAATCCGAAAATAAATCTCCTACTCTTGCAGCGGGAACCGGGTATGGAAACCAAGTTGAATTCACAACTTTAGTTAGTATTAATGTGCCTACCGTTACAACCAACCAAATTACAGCAATTACTGATAATTCAGCTTTTTGCGGGGGGAATGTTGTTGATGATGGAGGTGCTACCGTTGCTGCACGAGGGGTATGTTGGAGTGAATATGAAAACCCTACAATAACAGATGAACATACTTCAAATGGAACAGGATTAGGTAGTTATACCAGTTCTCTTACCGAATTAACACCCGGCAAAACCTATTACGTAAGGGCTTATGCAACTAATAGCAATGGCAAAACCACATATTCAAAATCTACCAAAGCTGTAGGGACAGGCTATGGTAACCAAAGGAATTTTACCACTCAAACAGTTTTGCCATCACTTACAACTACAGAAGCAACATCTATTACAGATAATTCTGCCATTAGCGGAGGAAATATAAGCAACGATGGCGGTGCAACAGTAACTGCCAGAGGTGTTTGTTATAGCACCTCACCAAACCCAACAATAACCGATGCCCATACTAGCGATGGTACGGGAACAGGTAGTTTTACAAGTCCTTTAAGCGATTTAACATTTCTTACCGTGTACTATGTGAGGGCTTATGCAACTAATAGTACAGGAACTGCCTATGGCGAACAAATAAGCTTTACAACGCAAGCCAAGTTACCCACTTTAACAACAGCCGAAGTT
>JAEINW010000107.1 GCA_016342715.1 Salinivirgaceae bacterium
ATGAATGGTTATGATGCCACGCAAGAGATTCGAAAATTTAATAAGGATGTAATAATCTTAGCCCAAACAGCTTATGGCTTAGCGGGCGACAAAGAAAATGCCATGGAAGCAGGTTGTGATGATTATATTTCGAAACCGATAAGTAGAGAAGTGCTTCTTGAAAAGATAAGGAACTGTTTGGATAAAAAAAGCATTTAACAAAAAATATAGTGCATTTGGCAGATAATACTAAATATGAAGCTGATAGCCATTAAGAAATATAGTAGTAAGTTGAAAGGTTGGAGCGTTGAAATGCCAAACGCACCATATTCAAACCGTTATAGCCAATGCTAAAAAAATACAACTGCAACTAATAACAAGAGTAGCATAAAAAAATAAAGATATGGACGACAAAAACTACAAATCAATTCTTATGAAAAGCCCTTTCGGCTTTGCGTACCATAAGATTATAGTTGATGAACAGGGAAAACCCACCGATTATGAATTTTTGGAAGTCAACCCTGCCTTTGAACGCATCACCGGACTAAAAGCCAAAGAAATAATTGGCAAAACCGTGTGTGAAGTACTGCCCGGTATCCGCGAAGGCAATTTCGACTGGGTGCAATATTACGGAGATATCGCCCTTGATGGTGGTGAAAGCGAGTTTGAACAATATTCAAAACCACTCGGCAGTTGGTACAAGGTGCATGCCTATTCCAACCAAAAATACTATTTCTCAACCGTTTTTACTGATATCTCAGCACAAAAGTCCCTTTCAGATATTGCTACCACATTTAATAATTTCACAGCACAAACCATCGACATGCAATACGTGGCCGACAAAGCCCGGGAAATATCCGGCGCTACCTATGCCGTGCTGAACAAGTTCGATGAAAAAGGACGCGATTTTTCAACCATCGCTTTTTCGGGTATGAATAAACATATCGAAAAAGGCATTTCCTTGCTCGGCTTCGACCCCCGTGGCAAAAAGTGGGACTACGACCCCGAGCGGCAGAAAAAAATCGATAAGCAAAAAACTACGATTTTTCAGCAGCTTACTGATTTAACCGGAACCACAATTCCCGAAAAAATCATTACCCTGTTAAGCAAAACCTTTAACATCGGGCAGGTTGCCGTGGTAAAAACCACAAGCGAAAACACCATGCTTGGCGATTTTGTCCTATTTTTTAAACGAGGCAGCCAATTGCAAAACCGGGAAACCCTCGAAACTTATGCCGACCTTACAGGCATGTTATTGAGCCGGATAGATGAGGAAAGAAAAGTGATAAATGAAAAGACACGCCTCAAAACAATCACCGACAACATGACCGACCTTGTTTGGGAAACCGACCTGCAACTTAAAAACATCTATCTCAGCCCATCTGTTGAGCGTATTTTAGGCTTTAGTGTTGAAGAATACATGCCACTAACCATAGAAAAACGCTGCAAGCCTGAAAGCTTACAAACTATGCTGCCACTACTGCAGGAAGAGCTGGAAAAAGAAAATGACCCGCATGTAAGTAAAAGCCGCAGCCGTTTAGTCGAATTAGAATACTATAAAAAAGACGGCAGCATAATTCCGATGGAATCAAATATTGGCTTTGTACGCGATAAAAACGGAAAACCCATTGGGCTGCGTGGCGTTTCGCGTGATATCACCGAGCGCAAGCAAATGGAGGAAGTGTTGAAAAACAACGAGGCTTTACTAAATGAAACTTCCATGACTGCAAAAGTAGGTGGTTGGGAAATCAATCTTTTAAGAGAAACCTTGGCATGGACAAACGAAACTTTTCGCATTCATGAACTAGACCGAACCGAGCAGCCAAATGTTGAAGAGGCAATCAACTACTATCACCCCGATGACCGCTCCATGGTTAATGAAGCTGTTCAAAAGTCAATTAAAACAGGAGAGCCTTATAACTTTGAAGCCCGGTTGATTACAGCACTTGGTAATCAAAAATGGGTGCTGTCAAAAGGAAATTCAGTTATAGAAAATGGTAAAGCAAAAATAGTACATGGAATTATTCAGGACATCACCGAGCGCAAGCAGGCGGAAACCGAACTCAGAAAACTCTCAACCGCAGTACAGCAAAGCCCATCAGTTATTGCCATTACAGATACAGAAGGAAATCTGCAATTTGTAAATCCCAAATTTACGGAAATTACGGGTTATAGCGTAGAAGAAGCCATCGGGCAAAATCCCCGCGTATTGAAATCGGGAGAACAAAGCGATGAAATGTATAAAGAACTCTGGGAAACTGTTTCAGCGGGCAAAGTGTGGCGTGGCGAATTTCATAACAAAAAGAAAAACGGTGAATTGTTTTGGGAAATGGCTTCTGTTTCACCCATATTTGATGAGCAGGGTAAAATAATCAATTATATTAAAGTTGCAGAAGATATCACCGAGCGCAAAAGGTACGAAGAAACGCGGAATTTACTGCTTGAAATTTCACAGATGACTACCGAAAATATTACACTTCATTCATTTCTGGCAGAAGTGCACCAAAAAATTAAAAAGCTTATCCGTGCCGATAATTTTTATGTTGCCCTGCACAACGCAAAGGATAACACATTTACTTTTCCCCACCATGTTGATGAATATGATCAGGTGGAGTTAAACAAAGTTTACGATTTCAGTGGGGGATTTACAGATTATGTGCTTCAATCAAATCAAGCGTTGATTATCACCCCCGAATACCAACCTGAAATTGAGAAAGATGGTGTAGTGAAAGCTTATGGTAATGAACTTTCGGTTTGGCTGGGCGTCCCCATTAAAACCCAAAAAGGTGACAAGCCAAATGGTGTAATTGCTATACAGGATTATAAAAACTTGGAATCTTACACAGATACCGACAAAACTATTATGGAAATTATTTCCCATAACATCGGTGGTTTTATTGAACGGGTTAAATATACAGAAGA
Source organism: Salinivirgaceae bacterium (assembly GCA_016342715.1). Lineage (GTDB taxonomy): Bacteria > Bacteroidota > Bacteroidia > Bacteroidales > SZUA-534 > JAEINW01. The sequence continues at coordinate 2,902 of JAEINW010000107.1, forward strand.
ACTAATCCAGTCAAAAGAGAAAGCCGAAGAAAGCAACCGCTTAAAAACTGCTTTTTTGAATAATATGAGCCATGAGATACGCACGCCGCTAAACGGAATAACAGGCTTTATTGGACTACTGCAAGAATCTGAAATTAATGATGAAGAGAAACAACTTTATTTCGATATCATAAACAAAAGCAGCGATAGACTGATCGCCACGGTTACTGATATTATGGATATTTCGAGAATTGAAGCCGGCGAGGTTAAGGTTTCAAAAACTGAGGTGTCGGTAAACGAAATTCTTGAAGAACAATATAGCTTTTTCAACCACCAGGCTCAAACAAAAGGGCTTGAACTAATTTATAAACCAGGCCTTTCGGATAAAGAAGCACGCTTTGTTACCGACAAACACAAATTGGAAGGGATACTGACCAAACTGATTAAGAACGCCATTAAATTTACCGAAGAAGGAGAAATTACTTTTTCTTGCTCACTAAAAAAAGAGAAGGATATTGAAGTCCTGGAGTTTTATGTAAAAGATACGGGAATAGGGATACCATCAAACCGGATAGAAGCCATATTTAACCGTTTTGAACAAGCCGATATTGAAGATACAAGAGTTTATGAAGGCTCGGGACTGGGGCTTGCTATTGCGAAATCGTATGTCGAAATGCTGGGCGGAGAAATTAGTGTAAGTTCTAAAGAAGGCTCCGGTTCCACATTCACTTTTAGCCTTCCTTACACAAAACAGTTGGCGAAAGGAAGCGATGCCAAAGGGAACATCAATGAAGAAACGCAAACAGCTTTAAGTAATTTATCCGTAATTATTGCTGAGGATGATAAAACCAGTAAAATGTTTTTTGACGCTATCTTTAAAAATACATTTAGCAAAATTACATATACAAAAACCGGAAAAGAAACCATTGATTTATGCCGTGAGAATCCTGAAACGGATCTCATTTTAATGGATATAAAAATGCCTGATATAAATGGATATGATGCCACCCGCGAAATTCGAAAATTTAACCGCGATGTAATCATCATTGCCCAAACAGCCTTTGGTTTAACAGGCGACAGAGAAAAAGCCATTGAAGCAGGATGTGACGATTATATTACAAAACCTATAAAAAAAGACTTGCTTTTTGAAAAGATAAAATCCTGTATGAATAAATAATCAATAATGATGAAACTTATAACATTTAAATTAGCTAATCAAACTTTCGCTTTGCCACTTGCCGATGTTGAAAGAGTAATTCAGGTTGTTGAAATGCGTAAACTTCCAAAAACGCCCAAATCCATTTGTGGTATAATAAATATGCATGGCGAAATATTGCCTGTAATTAATATCCGCTTACTTTTTATGTTGCCGGTAAGAGAAATTGAATTATCCGACCAGTTAATTATTGCAACAATATCATCGCGAAAAGTTGCACTATTAGTTGATTCAACTCATGATGTTGTGGAAATTGATGAAGAAGAAATTATTAAGGCAGATAAAATAATGTTCGGGATGAAATACGTAACAGGAGTTGTTAAATTAGAAAATAACATGGTTTTAATTAACGACATCGCTAAGTTTTTATCCCCCGAAGAATTAACAAAACTGGAAGTTGAAATAAAAAACCAAAAACCCCAAACCAAAAACCAAAAACCCAAAACCCCAAACCCAAAACCCCAAACCCCAAACCCGAAACCCGAAACAACAAACCCGAAACAACAAACCAAAAACCAAAAACCCTAAAAGTGAAAAAAATAAAAGAAATAAGAGAATATTTGCTTGCCAATCTGGGATTGAACTTTAACGATAACCAGGAAAAGGAATTATACCGAAAACTTTCGGATGCTTCGTTGAAATTTAATTTTGATAATACGGATAGTTTTATCGACTGGCTGCTTATGCACCCCTTAGATAATGAGCAAATTGAAAAGCTTGCATCGTTTCTTACAATTGGCGAAACATATTTTTTCAGGGAAAAAAAGGCTTTAGACTATTTAGAGTTTGAATATTTACCTCGTTTAATAAAAACCCGAAATGCAAGCAATAGACACTTGAAAATTTGGAGTGCCGGCTGTGCATCAGGCGAAGAACCGTATTCGATTGCCATCTTATTAAAACGTATTATCCCTGATCTGAAAGATTGGGATATAACCATACTTGCTACAGATATTAACTCAGTATTTCTTGAAAAAGCCAGAAAAGGAATCTATACAAAATGGTCGTTTCGCGGAATGCCGGAGTCGTTTAAAACAAAGTATTTTAAACAAGATGAAAATAATAATTACCACATAAATCAATCTGTTAAGAATATGGTTGATTTTTCTTATCTTAATATTGCTTCCGATTCCTATCCGTCAGCAACAAATAAAACGGATAAGGTTGATATAATTCTCTGTCGCAATGTATTAATATATTTCTCGGCAGATGGAATAAAAAATGTTACTTCAAAGCTTTATGAATCATTGGTTAATGATGGAGTGTTGCTGGTAAGCCCGGTTGAAGTTTCACCAATAATCTCTCAAAAATTTAATAATTTTGTTTACAAAGGATTTACAATTTATAATAAAGGACCTAAAAATGATATAGAAGAGAAACAAATTCAGATTCCGGATAAATTAATAGAAAAATCAAGGGATAACAATAAGCCACTAATATCTGATTCAAAGAAGCTTGAAAAAAACGACTCAGTAAGTTTGCCGGTTAATAAATTAGTGCCGGGGAAACCGAAACAAATTGTAGCACCCAAAAAAGCTCAGGAAAAACCGGTTGATTATAAAAAACTACTTGAGCTTTACCAAGCAGGAAAATTTGATGAAGTTGAAACACTAATTGAATCGGCTATTACTGGTATCAATAATAATAATATTACGTACATATTGCTGTTAGCCAGAATTAAAGCTAACAAAGGTAAACTGGATGAATCAGAAAAATTGTGTATGCAGGCTGTTAACTTAGATAAAATTAATGAAGATGCCCATTATCTGATGGCATCTGTTTTTAGTGAACAGGGAAAACTGAAGGAAGCCAAAGACTCAATAAACAGAGTGCTGTTCCTTAAGCCCGAATTTGCATTGGGGCATTTTATGTTAGGGAATATGGCTTTAAGCAATGGAGCAAAACCTGAAAGTAAAAAGCATTTTAACAATGCAGTTCTATGCCTGAATAAATTTAAACCCGATGAGATAATAGCCGAATCAGACGGACTAACTGCCGGCAACTTATTGCAAATTATAAAAACGATGGTGTTATGAGGGTTTTTGGTTGCGGGTTTGGGGTTACGGGTTTTTGGTTGCGGGTTTTTGGTTGCGGGTTTTTGGTTGCGGGTTTGGGGTTGCGGGTTTGGTTAAAGGATTGATTGTAAATAAAAATAAGATAATATTATGGCTACGATAACAGATTTTGAAGACTTGGATATTTGGAAACTAGCTAGAAATTTATGTCAGGATGTTAATGATATTATTATTAATACAAAATTGCAAAATGACTATAAACTTCGTGAGCAGATTAATGGTTCTACAGGATCAATAATGGATAATATTGCAGAAGGATTCGATAGAGGAGGAAAGAAAGAGTTCAGACAGTTTCTCTCAATATCAAAAGGATCATGTGCCGAAGCTCGTTCTCAACTAACCAGAGTTTATGACAGAAAATATATTACAAAAGAAAAATTTGAAAACATAAGAAATGAAACCTTAATAATTGGCAAAAAAATAGGTTCACTTATAAAATATCTAAATACAACAACTCATGATGGTATAAAATTTAAAAAATAATAAAACAAAAAACTCGAAACACGAAACCAAAAACTCTAAACTCGAAACTCGAAACAAAAAAATGAAAAACGATAAAAAAACCATATTAAAACAAAGAGCCGATAAACTAAGTATATCATTGGAGAAAAAAGTAGTTTCAGGAGAACAGATTAAGGTCTTGGAATTTCTTCTTTCAACCGAAAAATATGCTATTGACTCAACATACATCAATGAAGTTATATCAATCTCAGAAATAACTCCATTGCCCTGCACACCCGATTTTATTGTTGGCATTATCAACCTGAGAGGAAAAATAATATCAGTAATGGATATTAAAAAGTTTCTTTCTATTTCAGGCGCTGACACTGCAAACATAAAAAAAGTAATTATTGTTAAACATAGCGATATCGAACTTGGAATTATTGCTGATGAAATACTGGGTAATTCAATTATTCAATTAAATGAAATTCAAACTAAAGTTACGTCAATAACTGACGTAAATAAAAATTTTATTACAGGTGTAACTAACAAAAAGTTAATAGTACTGGATATTAAGGAATTGTTATTAAGTGAGAAGATCATAATTAATGAGGAAATTTAAAAAAATAAATTATAAACTATAAATTGGAGGTAAAAATGAAAAAATTATCAATTGCAGTAAAAATTGGAAGTGGCTTTTTATTAGTATTAATAATGTTCACTGTTGTTAGTATTGTTTCTATTCAAAACACAAAAAAACTCAAAGAAAATGAAAACTGGGTCGATCATACAAATGAGGTTCTTTTTAAAATTGAAAATGTATTAGGTCACTTAAAAGATGCCGAGACAGGGCAAAGAGGTTTTATTATTACAGGGCTTGAAAGATATTTGGAACCCTACGAACAGGCAATTCCTGAAATTCAGAAAGATGTTTCCGACCTCAAGCAACTAACATCTGACAATGATAATCAGCAAAGAAGAATCGAGAATTTGAATACTTTGATTAGCGATAAACTTGCCGAACTTAAACAAACCATCGACTTACGCAGAGACTCCGGTTTTGAAGCTGCCCATGATGTAGTAGTTACTGATGCTGGAAAAAAAGTGATGGATGATATTAGAGAAATTCTTGATAGTATGATAGAAGAGGAAAACAACTTACTTCAAACCAGAAAGGAGGTGGCTTTAGCCGCCACTAATACTGCGAAAAGTACCATATTATGGTTTACTATTATAGCTGGTGTTATTGTTATTTTACTGGTTATTTACTATGTTAGAATTATTGCCGTTCCAATTAAAAAGCTTTCGGTAATTGCTAAGAAAACTTCCTTAGGAGAAATAACAGCTATTAAGGAAGATACAAACAGAAAAGATGAAATTGGTGTATTGATTGAGTCATTTAAACAAATGCAAGAATATTTACTTCTGAAAGCAGAACAAGCAAACAAAATAGCAGAGGGCGACCTGACTATTGAAGTAAAAGCAATATCGGATGATGATATTATGGGTGTTGCATTTACATCAATGATAAAAAACCTACGCCAACAAATCAATGAAATAACAGAAGGAGTTAACGTAATATCCTCATCATCAAGCGAAATTATGGCTATGGTTTCACAGTTAGCCTCAGGCTCTGCCGAAACAGCAAGCTCTATAAGCGAAACCTCATCAACAATTGAAGAAATAAAACAAACTGCTGAGGTTTCAAATCAAAAGGCGATTGAAGTGGCAGAATCTGCCGCTAAAATTGCCGGAGTATCGCAGAATGGCAATAAGGCAGTTACCGAAACCATTGAAGGGATGAATAAAATAAAACAGCAAATGGAATCGATTGCCGCCATTGTAATTCAGTTAAGCGAAAAAAGTATAATGATTGGCGATATTACCACAGCCGTAAATGATATTGCTGAGCAGTCGAATCTGCTTGCTGTTAATGCATCAATAGAAGCAGCAAAAGCAGGAGAGCAAGGTAAAGGATTTTCTGTTGTAGCACAGGAAATAAAAAACCTGTCCGAAAGATCGAAGGAGTCAACTGCTCAAATAAAAACAATTATTTCTGATATTCAGAAAGAGATTAGCAGAGCTGTAATGGCAACCGAGCAAGGAGGAAAAGTAATTGATGAAGGGTTAAGACTTTCGTCTTCTGCCAGCGAAGTTATAACAACACTGGCAGCAAGTATTGAACAAGCTGCTCAGTCAAGTCTCCAAATTGCTGCAGCAAGCCAACAGCAAGTTGTTGGAATGGATCAGATTGCTACAGCAATGGAGAGTATTAATGAAACCAGTGTTCAATCTTCATCGAGTGCAAAACAAACGGAGGAATCGCTTACTGGTTTAAATGATTTGGGTGTGAAGTTGTTAAATCTAATGAAAAAATATAAATTGAAATAAGTGGATACGTTTATGGGTTTTGGGTTTCGGGTTTCGGGTTGTTTTAACTGAACTCTAAACCCAGAACTCAAAACCCCAAACTCGCAACCCCAAACTAAAAACTGAGAACAACTATTATCATGGATAAAAAACAAGAGTTTCTAAAAAAAATGCTGGCTACCTTCAGGATGGAGGCTGAGGAAAATATAGATGCTTTATCAGCATATTTGATCGAATTAGAAAAAAATCCTGACGAATCGCGTAAAAGCGAACTTATTGAAGTTATATATCGGTCGGCACATAGTTTAAAAGGAGCATCGCGGGCAGTAAACCTGAGCGAAATTGAAAGTATCTGTCATTCGTTTGAAGATGTTATGTCGGCTGTAAAAAACGATGAGATAAAATTTAATTCACAAGTTTTCGATATCCTGCATAAAACAGTAAATCTCATTACTGAATTAATGAATCAATTAGAAGTCGAAATTGATACGGAGTTATCAAGCCGGGTATTATCTCATATTGAAGATCTATCCATGGTAGAAGTAGGACTTGAGGTCGAAAATATATCAACAAATAATATCAAAGAAGTTGTTGTTAAACCAGAAAACCCGAAACCCGCAACCCAAAACCCGAAACCCGCAACCCAAAACCCAAAACCCGAAACCCGAAACCCGCAACCCCAAACCCCAAACCCAAAACCCAAAACCCGAAACCCGAAACCCCAAACCCCAAAACAAACAATCCGTGTTTCAACAAACAAACTTGACAATCTGCTATTTCAGGCAGAAGAAATGCTTTCGTTAAAACTTAGCGGAATTCAACGTACTAAAAACCTACAGAAAATATTAGGAAAATTCTCAGTATGGAACAAAGAGGTATTAAGCGTTCTAACATCAACAAATAGTATAAAAAGGCTATTGGATAAAAAAGAAACCGGGAATCAAATCTCAATCAACAAAAAGGATATTTCCGAAGTAGTTCAATTTTACGAATGGGCTAATTCATATATTAAAGAAATTGAAAAAGATGTTAATGCATTACGTAATTTCACTCATCAGGAAGTTTATACAACAGGAGCAAAAATTGAGACGCTGCTCGAAGATGTAAAAGATTTGATTACAGTACCAATGTCAACTTTATTGGATGTTTTCCCAAAAATGATTCGCGATATAGCTAAAGATCTGGGAAAAGAGGTAGAGCTTATTATTGAAGGTGACAATATTGAAATTGACCGAAGAATTTTGGAGAAACTACGAACTCCTTTGATTCATATACTCCGCAATTCAATTGACTATGGAATAGAAATTCCGGAAATTAGAAGCAATAGCAACAAAAACACAACAGGTACTATAAGCCTGAAAGTTGAGCAACTTGAAAATAACAAAATTGAAATTTTGATAAGTGATGATGGTGCCGGTATTGATTTAAAAAAGCTAAAACAACTGTATATTAAAAATGAAAATATATCTGATAATGATATAGATAGTATCACCGATGCTGACTGTATAAATTATATTTTCAGGTCGGGTATTTCAACAAGCGGTATTGTTACCGATCTCTCAGGGCGAGGACTGGGGCTTGCAATTGTATTGGAAACTGTGGAGCAGTTAAATGGCACCATTGATGTAGAAACCGAGAAAGGGAAATCAACTACTTTCCGTATTTTGTTACCAACTTCAATAGTAACTTTCAGAGGTATATTATTAGAAGTATCGGGAAGGGAATTCGTAGTGCCAACATCAAAAGTAAGCAGGGTATTACGTTTACATAATAATGAAATTAACACCATTAAGAATAAAGCAACTATTTCTTTTAATGGAGAAATTATCCCTGTTGCAAGCCTAAGTGAGATACTTGAACTAGATAAACAAAGTAATTCTTCAGGCTACGTTCATATTATAGTTATTGAAATTAAAGGTAAACAGGTAGGTTTTGTAATTGATCGATTTATTGAAGAACAAGAAGTATTAGTAAAGAATTTCAATAAACAATTAACACGCATACGAAATATTTCGGGAGCTACAGTTCTCGGATCCGGCAAAGTTGTTCCTGTACTGAACATATCTGATTTATTCAAATCTTCATTAAAAAGTACCGGAACAGTATCCCGATTAAGCGATAATGCAAAACCTGATGAGCTTGTTCAACAATCAATTTTAGTTGTAGAAGACTCAATAACATCCCGGACTTTGCTAAAAAATATACTTGAAGCTGCCAATTATAAGGTTACAACAGCAATTGATGGGTTGGAAGGATTTACAAAACTGAAAGAAGGAAATTTTAATGCCGTTGTTTCAGACGTTGAAATGCCACGGATGAATGGATTTGAACTTACTGCTAAAATCAGAGCCGATAAAAAACATGCCGAACTGCCCGTTATACTTGTAACTTCGCTTTCGAAACGCGAAGACAAAGAAAAGGGTATTGATGTTGGAGCAAGTGCATATATTGTAAAAAGCAGTTTCGATCAGAGTAATTTATTGGAAATATTAGAAAGGTTAATTTAGTTATGGGTTTGGAGTTTAAGGTTTAAAGTATGGGGTTGCTTAACCCGAAACCAAAAACCCGAAACCCAAAACCAAAAACCCAAAACCCAAAAACCAAAAACCAAAAACCAAAATGATAAAAGTACTCATAGTTGAAGATTCGCGAACCGTTAGCCAGTATTTAGAATATATACTCGGTAACGATCCCGGAATTGAGATTATTGGCAATGTGGCAAATGGTAAAATGGCTGTCGATTTTGTGAAGAAAAATAAGCCTGATATCATCACTATGGATATTGATATGCCTGTAATGAACGGGCTTGAAGCAACCAGAGAGATAATGTCAAGCATTCCTGTTCCTATTGTTATTGTTACCGGAAGTCGCGATGCCCGTAATATTAATTTGGCAGTAGAGGCTTTAGCTGCCGGAGCTTTAATAGTTATTGAAAAGCCTGTGGGTATTGGGCATCCCAATGAAGCAGAGAGAACTAAAAAACTGCTTTCCATGGTCAAAACGTTTTCTCAGGTAAAAGTAGTTAAACGAAAATTTGAGCCCAAACAGAAAAGACCGGAAATAACAAACGCTAAACCAAAAATTAATGCTGGAATACCCGATGTTTCTGAATTTCTCCAAAAAAAATATGTAGCAATTGGAATATCTACAGGGGGCCCCCAGGTTTTGGCTGAAATATTCTCACAAATACCTATCGGTTTCCCCTTTCCAATACTTGTGGTTCAGCATATTTCAAAAGGTTTTTTAGAAGGGATGGTTACCTGGCTTAACCGCCTGTGTCAAATCCCGATTCATATTGCATCTAATGCAGAGGTACCTCTTCCGGGACATATTTATTTTGCTCCCGATAGCTTTCAGATGGGTATTCGCAACGATAAGATTGTTCTTGGAAAATATGAAAAAGACATAATAATATGCCCATCTGTTGAAGCCCTTTTTAATAGCCTTTCAATAAATAATGCAAAGGATACAATAGCACTGCTGCTTACCGGTATGGGAAACGATGGTGCCACAGGAATAAAAGCATTAAAGGATGCAGGGGCAATAACAATTGCGCAGGATAAGGAAAGTTCGCTTGTACATGGGATGCCCGGCGAAGCAATAAAACTCAATGGTGCAACCTATATTCTTAATCCTGCACAAATTATAGAGTTATTATTGAGAATAGAGAAACATACTTTAAATAAAAGAATTTATAAATAAATAATAATATTACTAATATGAATGACATTAAAAAAGTACTAATTGCAGAAGACAGCCCAACACAGGCGCTTCAATTACAAATGATTCTTGAAGAACATGGTTATGAAGTTCTGGTAGGTAAAAATGGTAAGGAAGCATTAAAACTTATTGATAGTAATAGTCTTCCTGATATTATTATTACCGACATAGTTATGCCCGAAATGGATGGGTATGAATTATGCAGTAATATTAAATCGAACGACCTGACAAGGGATATTCCGGTAATATTGCTCACACAATTATCCGATCCTAATGATGTTATTAAAGGATTACAGGCCGGAGCAGATAATTTTATATCAAAACCATATTCAAAAGAATTTCTTTTCGAAAGGATTCAGGATATATTGTTAAATCGCGAAATCAGGAAGAGATCACCCAATCTTGATATAGTTATGGAGATATTTTTTGGTGGCCAGAAATATAAACTCAACTCAAACCGGCTACAAATACTCGACCTGCTCCTTTCAACATACCATAATGCAATTAACAAAAACAAAGAGCTTGAAGATAGGAATATCGAACTTAAAAAATTGCACAAAGAGTTAAAAATAGGAAATATCCAACTCAAGAAGTTAAATGAAGAAAAAAACCAGTTACTTGGAATAGCAGCACATGATTTACGGAGTCCACTGGCTACTGTATATCAATACTTCGACTTGATAACATGTTCATTAGAAAAAGACACAATACCTAATCAGGAAGAAATAACAACAACAGTTAACAGGCTGCTTGAGTTTATGCTAAATCTCATTGTAGATGTATTAGATTTTTCAAAAATTGAAGCTGGCGAAATTAATTTAAAAAAGGAGGACTTTAACCTGATCGATTTTCTTAATGAACAGATAAAACTAAATAATATTCTTGGGTCACAAAAAAACATCAAAGTTATACCCGAATATAATTATGATAAAATAATGCTTAACGCCGACCCCAATAAGCTTAAGCAGGTTATGGACAATTTGCTTTCAAACACATTTAAATATTCTGAACGAAACACAAAAGTTAGAGTAAACGCAAGCGTTAAAGACGGTAAAGTACAAATTGTAATTGCCGATGAGGGAAAAGGTATTCCAAAGAATGAATTGGGGAAATTATTCCAACCATTCACAACCACATCAGTAAAAAGTACAGGTGGAGAAAAAAGTACCGGACTCGGTTTAGTATCTGTAAAGAAAATTGTTGAAACGCATGGCGGTAATATTTGGGTTGAATCAGGAGAAGGTGTTGGCTCACAATTTTATTTCACCCTGCCTTGCAATGGCGAAGTAGTAGAATCAACAAAAGAGATTAGAAATAGCGGTATTCATAAAAATGAGGATGGCACTAAAAAATTAAAAATTATTGTCGCTGAAAACGAGGAAACCATTGACAAGTTTCTGTCAATAATTTTAAACGATATTGCTGACACTATATTACATGCACAAAATGGAAACAAAGTTGTGGAAATGTGCCGTAATAACCCTGATGTGGACCTGATAATTATGGATATTATGATGCCTGAAATTGATGGGCTGAATGCCAGTAGAAAAATCAGGGAGTTTAATAAAGATGTAATAATAATTGCTAATACTGCCTATACTTATAATTTTAATAAAGATAAGGCTTTGGAAGCAGGATGTAACGATTACATTACAAAACCTATAAAAAAAGAAATACTATTTGAAAAGATACGGAACTGCTTGGATAAAAAAAACATTTAACATCGTGTATAGTGTGGAAAAACCGGACTAAATTGACCATCTGTTCCGTTTTGCTTTGACCATATAATTCCGGAATATTTAGGATTAGTAACTAATTGTTTTTCTGCCATATATATTGTACTACAATTTATATCAAATTACATAATGCATGGGTGGTCACTCAAACTGGAATAGGGTGGTCAGTAAGACTGGATTTTGCAGCTAATATCATACTTATCATAAAAAATGATCTTTATAAAATACTCATAGTCTCATAATTGTTAGTTAAAATTTGGTGCGAATACAAAATTATTAAGAATAAAATAATATGGACATTTCATTGCAAAAAGAGAGATAATTCCATATTTGAGAATGATAATTTAATTAACTTAGTGGAATAATCCTCATTTATAGCAGCTTATATCTTTTTATAATATTGGCACACACTTTGCATAGTACTAAGTATTAAAATATTTCTAATTGCACTTAATTTATATTCGTCATGAAAACTTCAAATATCCTTGTCATTCTATTTTTAGTATTAGTTTTGGTTTCCTGTAAAAAATTTAATATTGATGACCCCGCTGATGAAAACTCAATGGCTAACCTTAATGTACCTGCTAATTTTGAATGGGCAGTAACTAAGAATCTTGTAATTAATGTGTCCACATCAGGTGTAACTGATGGATCAACTTTAGTTTTATACGACCTTGATGGAAATATTATTGACAAACAAAGAGTATTAAGTAGTCAGGCAGAATTTGAAGTACAAATTCAAAATATTACCGACTCACTACGTTTGTATTCTCCTGAGACAAAAATGAGCAAGTATTTTCTTTCCTCACAAAATAATATAATTTTCGGCTCCGGATCATTAAAAAATTCGAGTTCACGAACTGCTGATTATGCCTTAAATTTTGTTGGAGCAAATGAAGATTATATCGAAATTGACAATAGTGGTCTGGGAGGTATAGTTACAAGTTATCCATTTACCTTTAGTGTCTGGTTTAAAACCGATGGACCTGGACCTGAGAATTATGATATGGCACTTATAAGTATTGCTGACCCAAATGTAAGTGATAACTATTATGGAATATTTTTAAGTAAGAGTGGAGGCAAATGTATACCTGGCATCAGAGCACGTGATGGTAGTGCTAAAACAAATACTAAAAATATGGATTTAGCAGATGACACCTGGCATCAAATAACTGGAGTTTTTAATTCAAGTAATGAAAGAATTTTATATGTTGATGGTAACTGGGTTAAAACAGGTACTGCTGCTGTTGGTTTTAATTCCAATGCTGTAATTTTAACACTGGGACGTTGGGGTGATTCTACTCCAAAATCATATTTCAATGGTTTAATGGATAATGTATGTGTGTGGAATAAGGCACTTACCTCTACAGAAGTTATGAATTACTATAACAACCTTCCCTCAGGAAGTGAAACCAATTTAAATGGATATTGGGATTTTAATGAAGGATCAGGGACTGTTGTAAATAATATTGCTAACATTTATGGTGGCTATCCTGGAAATAATACAGGAGCAGAATATGTATTAATATCAGACCCAATACCTGATACTGATGGTGATGGAGTTAATGATGATGATGACGATTTCCCAAATGACGCCACAAAAGCTTATAATACTATATATCCTTCAGGCAGTAAATATTATTACCACTTATATGAAGATCTATGGCCTGGTCTTGGCGATTATGATTTTAATGACATAGTTCTAAAAACTAAACTTCATACTTACAAAAATGCGCAAAACAATCTTGTGGGTGGTCGTGTGCTAACTTCAGTATATTGGATTGGTGGAGGTTTGCCACGGGGTGCAGGAATGGAATGGTTCGAATCAAACGGAAGTGCAACCCAGTTAACTTATATGCCCGAAAACACTGTTACTTTTACAGAAATTAATAATGTTATTACTGATCCTGTAGTGAATAATGCTGTTCAGATATTTAATAATAATATTATAGAAAGTCTGAATGATTCCATTGATTTTGAGTATACATGGGATCATAATGTTGGAGGAAACTCATTATGGGTGCAAGTGTATATTTATAACCAACGAGATCATGAAGTTCATATGTTTGGTCATCCTCCAACAAACGCACAAGACATGTCGTTATTTGGCACACAACATGATGATTCAGAAACCACATGGGACTGGTCATCAGGTTACTCCTTTACAAATCCCGCTGATTTTTATAAAACAAGTACTAATTTACCTTGGGGTTTAGAAATTGTTACCGAAGAATTTAGGGTTCCCAATGAAAAAACAGAAATCATTGATGCATATCCACAATTTAAAGACTGGGCTGAATCAGGCGGAACTATAAATCAGGATTGGTATGATTATCCTGATGACACAAAAACGTTTTTACCAAGTGATTTATAACTAAGAACAACCAAGTATCAATTGGTGTGCAATCTAAGTTGTACCGGATCTCATATTAATGGATATAAAAATGCCTGATATGAATGGTTATGATGCCACCCGCGAAATTCGAAAATTTAATAGTAATGTAATCATCATTGCTCAAACAGCCTTCGGTTTAACAGGCGACAGAGAAAAAGCAATAGAAGCAGGTTGTAACGATTATATTGCGAAACCGATTAACAAAATGGTATTGCAGGCGATGATACAAAAGTATTTTGAGGAATGATTATTTAATTGCCAGAAAATAAAGCACATGGCTATAACATCGTATATAAAACATTTGGCGGTTAGTGGGTTATAGAAGATTTCAGCTCGTATCAAAAGTCCTTGTAACTTGACAGGAATGCGCTTCGAAATGCCAAACGTTTCATATACGTAACCGTTATGCACAATAACAAAAAGAATTAGGCGTTAAAAAAAATTAAAGAAACTGTATAATGAAAAAAGCAATTTTACTATTTACCATTTTATTATCAATTCTAAGCAGTTGTAATAAAGATGATAATAACAATCCAGAGGAATGTTACTCAAATACTAATGCACAGACTATAGTTCATGACGGTCTCAACAGAGAATATGTGTTGTATATACCAAACTCTTACGATGGAACATCTTCTATTCCACTAATGCTGAATTTTCATGGGTTTGGTGGTAGTGCCAGTGACTACATGCTTGAGGCTGACATGCGCTCATTAGCGGAAACAGACACTTTTATATTAGTTTATCCACAAGGTAGTTGTCTAGATGGTTCTTCTCATTGGAATGCATGCCCAACGGGTAACGGCAACAAAAGTAATGCTGATGATTTTGGATTTGTAGAAGCAATGATTAATGAAATTTCTTCTCAGTATAATGTAGATATGGAGAGAATTTATGCTGCTGGATACTCAAACGGAGGCATGATGGCATATGGACTTGCCAATTATAAAAGTGATTTAATTGCTGCAGTGGCATCCGTTTCTGGATCTATGCTAGATTGTATTGGACCTACCAGTCATCCTATGCCGGTAATACATCTTCATGGAACTTCTGATGGCGTTCTCCCCTATAATGGGAGTAGTGACTGGAACTCTGCCCAAAGCACGTTGGACCATTGGATCAATTTCAATAATACAGTTTTAACCCCAACCGTAACAATTGACAACAATATTGAACATTATGTTTATGATCAAGGAGATAGCTTAGTTTCTGTTGAGCATTACAATATTGGTGGAGACCATGTTTGGTTTAGCGCAACTTTTCAAGGGCAGAACACATCTGAATTGGTTTGGAATTTTGTGTCACGATATGACATAAATGGATTGAGATAAATAAAAAAAGTGCATAACAATGTATATAAAAAATAGGCGAAACCGTAGTAAATTAAGGCTATTGGATCGTATCAAACTAAGTGCTTAACCAAAAGTTTCGTGCTTCGTAATCGCCTACTTTTCATATACTAAACGTTA
>JAEINW010000108.1 GCA_016342715.1 Salinivirgaceae bacterium
CGAGAATCGCTCAATTTGGGTATCAATTATCATTAATATTTCTGCAACGATTTTTCACATGTTCAATACCGGAGGCGGTGCCTCCGGCTGAAATAAATATGCCTTACAGGCAATTAATTGTCTGAATGTATTAACCGACTTTTTTAAACCACCTTTTCTAATTTTTTAATTTAGGTTGACATAGGGATAACCATTTAACTTTAATATATTATTATTTTTTCTTCTTTGCCTTAGCAAGCTTTTTAAAATCTTTGGCTATTAAACCTTCTTGTTTTTTATCGTCAATCATATGCCAGCTAAAATAGTACATTTTTGCATCGGCTGCACCCACAATGGTATTGTAACAACGAGCTTTTCGTTTTGATCCTTCAGGTCCTACTTTATGTAAAAACACCACATTTTCTTCGTGATTGTCGATAGCAGCTTCTATTTCCTCGCGAGAAACAATCTTAACTTCATATGGATAAATGGCCTTAATTTTCGCAATAGAATTTACTTCACTCGATAAATCTCCCTTTGTTAAGTACAAGGTTTTATCTTTAACATCGGCAGTCATTGTTTTGTAGTAATATTTTAAAATATTCTTCGAATTTAATTCCGGATGATCTCTTGTTAACTCAATATGATTTTGTAAGAAACGACAAAGCATACCCAATTTGTAAGCAAAATATTCCTCTTCAATGCCATCGTAAGCAATTGGTACTGAAGCAATATCGGGCATTTGGCGCACAAACTCGTAGTCACCACCCAATTCAACACACAAATAATCATACTTTGCTTTTGTTTTATCTCTACTAAAATACAAGGTATTAACCATTAAAAACGATTTGGTTGAATCCTTTCTAATCTCTTCAAATTCTTCTGATGAAAAGGTAACAAACTCAAAATCGGTTAAAGTCCAATGTTTCTCAACCGTTTCTTTAATTATTCTATTGTATTGCAACATTGGGTTATTCTCCAATACCACATAAGTTGTAGTGTTAAAAAAACGTTTAATTTGCTCCTGCGTACCTACCGTTTGTTGCGATTTTGCAATAATTACTGCAAATACAAGCAAAACACTAAAAAATATCTTTTTCATTTTTTCAATTATTAAAAAGTTAACTTAATCAATTTACAATTAATATATTGGAACATATAATGGATGTTTTTCATTAAATTTTCGTAAAAATAAAAATTTCATTTGCTTTTTCTTTTTCTTTTTAAACGAATTAAACTCATCATAAAGTTCCGCATCTTTCATTAATACTATTAATATGTTATCAACCGTATATTCCAATATTTTACCAGTTGAAAAGTCTAAAATATACTGATGAATTTCAGTCTTCGAAGTTTTTGTTGTTGGGGAATTATAATAGGCATATGAATAGGTTGGACTGTAGTATCTGTCTTCATAAGTTGTAATTGAAGCAACAAAATGGCACACATTTCCCACCACTGGTATTCTGTTAAAATCATCGCCCCAGTGAATGTAAATTGAACCTCTCCTGCAAAAACCCCACAACTCATCTACTTTAACTTCCTTTTTTAATCCATATTGATCAAAATAAGTAATCTTTTCTTCGTCTAAAACTTTATCAAAAAAATCAAAATCTGTTTTATTGAATTTCGAAATTATTCTACGTTTTGGAATTGGATCGTTATTAAACAACATACTATGCGATAAATACAAGCCTTCGGTAAATTTAAAACCGGAGGTATATTTAACCAATTTCAAGCTATCTACCTGAGCCACTGTATTAAATACACAAAAAACAAAAAATATAATTACTATTTTTTTCAATATTTTATTTATTTGATTTATAAAAGTAAAAAATCAAAAGGTATTTGCCTAAAGCTACAATTAAATAATGTTTAAGTTTATCTATAATCGTTCCTTTGTTAACCTCAAGATTTCTATTTTTACTAAAAATTTTAAGGAATATAAGTATTATGGAACAATTAGTTAAAACTTTTCAAAATTGGCTTAGTGAATTTGGATTCTCAGTTCAAATAACCGATCTAATCAAAATATTTAGTTTGCTTGTTATTATTGCAATAACTAGCTTAATTGTTGACCTAATAGCAAAAAAAGTTATTATGTCAACCATCTCGCGTATAGTAACTAAAACTAAAAACAAATGGGACGATATAATATTAAAACAAAAAGTATTTAATCGTTTGGCTCATTTTGCACCCGCATTGGTTATTCATTACACTATTAATTTGGCTTTAGGCAATTACCCAAAATTGGTCGAATTCATTCATATGTCAATATACATTTACATGACAATTATTGCCGTAATGGTAATCACTTCATTTTTAAAGGCCTTACACGAAATTTATCTTCATACTCCAATTTCTGCCAATCGCCCAATAAAAGGCTATATTCAACTTGTAAATATTTTTGTAATTTTTATTGCACTTATTTTAGTTATTTCTTTTGTAACAGGTAGTTCTCCAAACAAACTTCTTACAGGCTTGGGTGCCATGGCAGCTGTTCTTATGTTGGTGTTTAAAGATACCATATTAGGCTTGGTCGCTTCCATCCAATTAACTGCCAATAAAATGGTTAACATTGGCGATTGGGTATCGATGCCAAGTAAAGGTGCCGATGGTACTGTACTTGAAATAACTTTAAATACAGTAAAAATTCAAAATTGGGACAAAACAATTTCTACCATCCCTACCTATATGTTGGTTTCTGATTCATTTGCAAACTGGAAAGGCATGGAAGAATCAGGTGGGCGAAGAATTAAACGTTCCGTAAACATTGATATGCGTAGCGTTAAATTTTGCTCTCCTGAAATGCTCGAAAAATTTATGAAAATAAACTATTTACAAGAATATATTGAAAGCAAGACTAAAGAATTGGAGGACTACAATGCCAAAAACAGCATTAATAACTCAGTGCTGGTTAATGGCCGAAGATTGACCAATATTGGTGTTTTTCGTAAATATGTTGAAATGTATTTAAAAAACAATTCACACATACATAACGAGATGACCTTTTTAGTAAGGCATTTACAACCTTCTGACAAAGGGATTCCAATGGAAATTTATGTTTTTAGCAAAGACCAGGCCTGGGCAAATTACGAAAGCGTTCAAGCCGATATTTTTGATCATATATTAGCTGTAATTCCTGAATTTGAATTACGGGTTTTTCAAAATCCAACGGGTTTTGATTTTGAAAACATTAACAAACAACTTTAACAAACCATTAACATTACAATTGTCATTTTTTTACAGCAGAATTTGATTTTTTTTTATTTTTGCTTCCGAAAAATGAATTAATTAAATATTAAATACAATGAAAAAATTAGTAAGCATTTTATTATTTGCAATTATTGGATTATCTCTATCAGCACAACAAATGGGTCCAAATTTATCGTGGGATAGCTCAACACACGATTTTGGCGAAATTAATGAAGCAGATGGAAAAGTGACACATAAATTCACATTCACTAACACAGGAAACGAACCATTGGTATTAACAAACGTTCGCCCATCGTGTGGATGCACCTCGTCTGACTACACTAAAGAACCAATTATACCAGGCAGCAAAGGCTATGTTTCTGCAACATACAATCCAGCACGACGTCCTGGAAAATTTTCAAAATCAATTACTATAACATCAAATACAGAACCTGCCACTTCCTCAATACGCTTTACAGGAAATGTTATCGCAAAACCAAAAACAAAAAGAGATGTTTACCCTCGATCAATGGGTGATTTATGGTTAGAAACAAATCAAATATCCCTAATGAAAGTTTCACAAAACGAAACTAAAGAAGGTTCATTAAATGTTTATAATGATTCTGATAAAGATTTAACCATTACTTTCAGAAACGTTCCAAACCACATTACTATTAAAGCGGTTCCTAGTATGTTAAAACCAAAAACTGAAGGCAAATTGATAGTAACATATGATGCACAAAAAAAGAACGATTGGGGTTTTTTAATGGACAGAATTACGATAGCTGTTAATGGCAATACTGACCAAAATAAAAACAGAATATCAGTTAGTGCTACTATTGAAGAAGATTTCTCTCAACTTTCGAAAGAAGAACTTGATAATTCTGCAAGAATTAACTTTGACAGTAAAGTATTTAATTTTGGAACCATCAAACAAGGAGAAAAGATTCCATATAGTTTTAAATTTACAAATACAGGAAAAAGTGATTTAATGATTCGCAAAATTAAAACCACTTGTGGATGTACTGTTGCAAATTCAGATAAAGAAATAATTAAAGCTGGCGAAAGTAGCGAATTGAAAGTAGTTTTTAATTCTGCTGGTAAAAGCAATAGACAAAACAAATCAATTACTGTTATTTCAAACGACCCTACACAATCGCAAGTTACTTTAAGAGTTACTGGTACTGTTCTAAAACCAGGTCAAACTGAATCCGTTGACAAATAATAAAACCTAAAAATAATTTAAAACCACCATTCATAAGTTTGGTGGTTTTTTTTTCTCCTGTGGATTAAAAAAAAACAATTAAAATAAGCATTGGTTTCGCATAAATTCTAATTTTGCATCATAATATTTAAATAATGAAAAAGAATAAACCAATTGATAGTGCTCTAAAAGTAAATAAAGGTATTGAACAACCTCCAACTGTAAATAGCGATTCTGCAAATCGTTTTATTAATCTAAAACGCAAAAAACTTAGTGCAGATGCTTATTTTAACGGCATTATTAATAAAGACCGAACCATATTAAGTCAGGCAATAACATTAATAGAAAGCTCACTTTCAGAGCATCAAGTTTTAGCTCAACAAATAATTGAAAAGTGTTTGCCTTACGCTGGCAAATCTATAAGAGTTGGTATTTCAGGAGTTCCTGGTGCGGGAAAAAGCACCTTTATAGAAGCCTTAGGCAAACATATCACAAAAAAAGAGCACAATTTAGCGGTATTGGCCATCGACCCAAGCAGTGAGCGATCAAAAGGAAGTATTTTAGGTGACAAAACCCGAATGGAAGATTTAAGCAACGATCCAAAAGCCTTTATTCGCCCAAGTCCAGCTGCTGGTTCTTTAGGTGGAGTTGCTCGTAAAACAAGAGAATCGGTCATTCTTTGCGAAGCTGCTGGCTTTGACATTGTTTTTATTGAAACAGTAGGAGTTGGTCAGTCGGAAACTGCGGTACATTCTATGGTCGATTTCTTTTTACTCATACAAATTGCTGGTGCGGGCGATGAACTTCAAGGAATAAAACGTGGAATTATGGAAATGGCAGATGGAATTGCCATAAATAAAGCTGATGGTTCCAATATAAAAAAAGCAGAATTAGCAGCCTCTGAATTTAGAAATGCCTTACATCTATTCCCTCCAACAGCTTCAGGCTGGATTCCTCAGGTATTAACTTGCTCATCGCTGTACAAACAAAACATTAGTGATGTTTGGGAAATGATAACGGATTATTTTGCTTTTGCAAGCAAAAATGCATTTTTTGAATTCAGAAGACGTGATCAAGCCAAATTTTGGATGTACGAAACTATAAATAATTATTTAACTGATAATTTTTATAACAATTCAAATATTTCTGATCTAATTCCAAAGATGGAAGATGAAATTTTGAATGATAAAATTAGTTCATTTGTAGCTGCCCGAAAATTATTGGATAATTATTTCGACAATTTATAATTGCGCCATCATTTCTTTAAAATAATTGTTGGGAGTAATTCCATCAGAATTAATTGAAAATTCTGGTTTAATTCTGTGTACAAAATACATGTCAATATGCCCTTTGTGCTTAGCTAAAACTTTTCCCCTATGTTCACATTCAAAATAATCTTTAATTATTTCGTAAGTTGATGATGAAATATTAACCATGCCTGGCAAACAGGCAGACTCAATTCGCTTTGAAATATTCACCGTGTCGCCCCAAATATCATAGGTCATTTTTTGTTTACCCACAACTCCGGCAACAACCGGACCAGTATGAATACCTATTCGCAAATTCCAGGCTCGTCTACCTGATTCTTCACGTTCTTTTCCAAGTTCTTGAATAATTCGTTGAAGTTCTAGCCCAACAAATACAGTATCAAATGGATGACTTTTATTTCTCATGGGAATTCCACCAACACATAAAAAAGCATCTCCCATTGTTTTAATCTTTTCAACAAAATATTTGCTTACGGCGTCGTCAAATCGTGAAAAATACGATTGCAAATCATGCACCAATTCATCTGGAGTTAACGTCTCTGCTAACTTTGTAAAGTCCTGAATATCGGCAAATAAAACTGATACACTCCTATAAAATCTTGGCGTTGCTTTTCCTTTGGTTTTAAGCTCTTCGGCAGTTTCCTCAGGCAATATATTTAAAAGCAGTTTGTCCGATTTATCCTTTTCTTCCTGAATCTTTTGTTCAATCTCTTTTATACGAGTAATATCATTTTCCACCACAATATAATTCTTCTGACCGCTGATATCCCCAATAATTGGAGTAAATGTAGTTTGCTTCCATTTTATTATAGAAAATCTGTCGTGGAATGTGCTTACATAAGTGAATGATTCATTTAAATCATTCAGTTTTTTATATAAATCTTCTTGACTATTCATCTTAAAAAAATCAAGTACTGATTTCCCAAACCGTTCAATAAATTCATTTTTAGAATAACCATACATCTTATGAAAACCTTCATTTACCCAATCAATTTCATTGTTATTATTAAAAATAATAACCGAATTATCGGTTTTGCTGGCTACCAACGAAAGTTTCTTAAGTTTTTCATTAATCAATTTTAGTTCCGAAACGTCTGTATCAATAATTATATATTGTTTGATATCACCATTTTCATCAAATATTGGATTTAATGTGGTTTTCACCCATTTAGTTTCACCAGATTTGGTTAAAATCTTTGATGTGTAATTTAAGGATTGCTTTGTTTCCAATGCGTGTTTAACCATTGGTCTGATATTTAATTCGGTGCTCACATCAAAAATATTATCACCCACCCTATTAGTTAACTCACTCATTGAATAGCCGAAAAGTTTTACGAATCCCTGATTAACCCATGTGAATCTCCCCTGCTTATCGGCAATCATAACAGCCGAATCGGTTTTACTGGCAACAAGAGACAATCGTTCCAGTTCAATATTTAACTCCTGCAAATGTTCTGTTTGAGTAAGCAACTCTTCTCGATGCAAATCGACCCGCTGCTTTTCTTCTCGAACCATATCCTTAATATTAGCCAACTGCAATTTATACTTGGATATAATTTTTCGGTATCGTTCAATAATTGTCTTAAATTTTTTTACAAAGTACATAATACCAATTAGTGCCAATAAAATTAAAAGCACTAATGTGATTATATATATCAATAATGATATGGTCATTATTTTTACTTATTTTTCATTTTAAAATTGAGCCTTGATAATTTTTCATTAAACGCAAAAATAGAGAAATGGCTTGAATAGTTTTATTAACAAATACTTTTAATTGATAAGCCGTCATTTTAAAGAGCTATATGAAAAAAATAGCCGCTTAAAAAATAAGCGGCTATTTTTAAATATATAAATCATTCTAATTTGTCGTTCCCGATATTCTTACTTTCAATAAAAAGAAATAATTCTCACTATCTTCAAGTGGTAAAAACTGGTAATCTAATTTTCTTCCTGTTTTTCTTGCAATATCAATTAAACCAAGACCAGCACCACCTTTTTCAGACAATGAACCTTCCCTAATTTGCTTTTTATATAAAGCATTTAGTGCTTCTTTATCAAGAGAATTAATATGGTCAATTGATTCTTTTAATCCTTGAATTTTATCTTTAAAAATTTTATTGGCCGTAATAACATTCCATACTCCGGCTTTTTTCCCAACAATAAATAATCCATTTCCTGCACTGTCTTCAACATCCTGATCGTCGGAATGTTTTGTCATATTCTGAAGGCATTCAACCATCACATGAAAAACTTTTCGCTTTACGGATTTCTCTTCATTGGTTTTGTCCATGTCACGTTCAGCCATTGAAGTGAACATTTTCATAACCTCATGACTAAATTCGCCTTCATAAACCAACGAAAAACCATTACTGGCCATTTCATCATGCAAAGAAAGAACTGATTTGATAAAACTAATATCTGCACTCATTGTATTTGTGTTTTCAGTATTCAAGGTAATTTTCTTTTTATGAGAGTTAAAAATAAGATATTTTTTTTTAAAATAGCAATAACCTACTATAATTCTAAGGTTTTTATCTTCAGTTCATTTGAATTAGTCCTATTTTGTATAAAATCAACTACTTATGCAAACATTTGAATATCGTGTAATTTCTTATATTGTCCATCCAATTTAATCAATTCCTGATGTGTTCCTTTCTCCACAATTTCTCCTTCATGAACCACACAAATAACATCGGCATGCACAACTGTTGATAATCTATGTGCTATAACAATAGATGTGCGATTTTCCATTAAGCGGGTCAAAGATTCTTGTACCAATTTTTCCGATTCAGTATCAAGAGCTGATGTTGCTTCATCTAGAATCATTATAGGAGGATTTGCCAAAATTGCCCGGGCAATACTTATTCGTTGCCTTTGTCCACCTGATAAATTACCTCCCCGGTCACCAATGTTAGTTTCATATCCATTTGGTGTTTCTAATATAAAATCGTGTGCATTTGCAATTTTCGCAGCAGCAATTACTTCATCCAAGGTGGCACTTTCAACACCAAAAGCAATATTATTAAAAATGCTATCATTAAAAAGAATACTTTCCTGATTTACAATACCCATTAGCTTACGCAAGGACTTAATTTTCATATCCCGAATATCAGTTCCATCAATTTCAATAGCTCCTTTGGTTAAATCGTAAAAACGTGGTAATAAATCAACCAAAGTAGATTTTCCTGATCCCGACTGACCAACAAGTGCTATCGTCTGACCTTTATTTATTTCAAGATCAATACCTTTGATAACAAAGGCATCTTTATATTTAAAAAAGATGTTTTTGTATTGAATTTTATTATTAAAAGTATCAACAGTAAGCGCTGATGCTTTGTCAAATATAGATACTTCAGCATTTAGCACCATATCAATACGATCGCTTGAGGCTAGTCCTTTTTGAACATTATATAATGCATCTGCAATAGCTTTAACGGGTGATATTATTGTATAGAAAATTAACAGAAATGTAATAAGCTCTTCTGAATTTAAGCCGCCCATATCATTCAACACCAATCGTCCACCAAACCAAAGAATAACAACCATTACTACAGTCCCTAAAAATTCACTCATTGGATTTGCCAAGTCTCGTCTTCGCCACATCCGAACCATCACATTGGTATATTCCTGATTCTCAGAATCAAATAGATTATTCATTTTTTGATTCGCATTAAAAGCTTTTATAATTCGTAAGCCTGACAATGTTTCTTCAATTAATGATAGTAAATCGCCTAATTTACCTTGAGCTATTGAAGATGTTTTACGAAGAGTACTACCAATTTTGCCAATGATTCCAAAAGTAAATGGCAACAAAACAAAGACAAACAATGTAAGGCTGGGACTTAAATAAATTAGATAACTAAGCGTAATAATTATTGATAAAGGATTTTTAAAAAACACATCGATTGAACGAATAATGGAAGTTTCTATTTCGTTAACATCATTAGTCATTCTTGAAATTATGTCGCCTTTTCTCTCATCAGAATAAAAAGATAGTGACAATTCTAACACTTTTATATATAAACTATTTCGAACATCGCGAATAACACCCATACGCAAAGGAGCCATTACGTATTTACCTGCATAATGGAAAAATGTTTTAAACAATGTTGATAATACAACCAATATACATACAAACAATAAGCCTGCTGAAGCATTATATTGTAAAATAATAGCGCTCAACTTGTAGTTTATAAATGCTTTTATTGCATCAACCGATAAACCAAATTCAACGGGCTGAAGAATCATTTCATGTTTCTCGAATAAAACTCCTAAAAATTGTGCGACCAGTGATATTGAAAACAATCCGAAGACAACCGATAAAATTGTATAAATTGTATATAAATATGCGTTTTTTTGATACTTAGGAAACACATAGCGAAGAATTTTTATGAAGCTTTTCAAAATATTTGTTTATAAAATTAATAACCTTTTTTAAATATAAATTCCTGTGTAATTCTGTGGGGTAATTTTCTTTAATTCCTTTTTAATTTCATCTGAAACATCTAAAGATTCAATAAAAACATGCATTGCCTTTTGGTCTATCTTAGAATTTGTTCTTGTTAAGTCTTTCAAGGCTTCATATGGGTTTGGATATTTCTCTCGACGTAAAATAGTTTGAATGGCCTCGGCAACAACCACCCAGTTTGCTTCTAAATCTGCATTTATTTTAGCTTCATTTAATATAAGCTTATCGACCCCTTTTTCTAATGATTTAATTGCAATAATACTATGCGCAATTGGTACGCCAATATTCCTTAACACGGTACTATCAGTTAAATCGCGTTGCAAACGTGAAATTGGCAGTTTTGCTGCTAAGTGATTATAAATAGCATTTGCAATACCCAGATTTCCTTCAGAATTTTCAAAATCAATAGGATTTACTTTATGAGGCATTGCCGATGAACCAACTTCGCCTTTATTAATTCTTTGTTTAAAATAATCCATTGAGATATAGGTCCACATATCTCTATCAAAATCTATTAGAATGGTATTTATTCTCTTAAAATTATCGAACATCGCAGCCAAATCATCATAATGCGATATTTGTGTTGTCGTTTGAAGACGTTCCAATTTTAGAACATTTACAACAAAATTATTTCCAAAATCAACCCAATCAACATCAGGAAATGCAACAACATGCGCATTAAAATTCCCTGTTGCTCCTCCAAACTTTGCAGAACATGGAATCGATTTTAATAAATTCAACTGTTTATTTAAACGCTCAACAAAAACCATAATTTCCTTCCCTAATCGTGTTGGCGACGCCGGTTGACCATGGGTTCGTGCTAACATTGGAATTTCTCTCCATTCTTCAGCTAAATCGGCAAGTTTCGATATTGCATTTTCAAGCAATGGCAAGTATACTTCTTGAATAGCATCACGCAATGAATACGGAACTGCGGTATTATTAATATCTTGAGATGTTAAACCAAAATGGACAAATTCTTTTGCATCGGCAAGTCCTAATTTATCAAATTTTTCTTTAATAAAATATTCAACCGCTTTTATATCATGATTGGTTACTTTTTCAATTTCCTTTATTCTAACAGCATCATCAAGTTGAAAATCTTCGTAAATGGCACGTAATTTTGGAAATAGATTTTCTGAAAATCCTTCTAATGGTTTCAATGGAATTTTACACAATTCAATAAAATACTCGATTTCAACTAATACTCGGTATTTAATCAACCCGTATTCAGAAAAATATTTGTCTAATTCTTCAATTTTATTTCTATATCTGCCATCAATAGGAGAAACAGCAGTTAAATCGTTTAATTGCATAGTATTTAATGTTTGAGTTTTAGAATAAAAAAGCAAAGCTTATTTGAATATTGCTCTCTTTGTTTTTTTTTGACCAATCAAAATTATAAATTATTTATTTATACTGACCAATTAATCATATTATTTATATCGTATGGGTAATTAACAATTTTCTTGTTATTCATATATTACAAATCAAGGTTCTTTAAATATTACCTCCTAAAAACCTTACCAATATTAAAATCAAAAATTTTATTTTTCTTACAAATCAGTTTTATCATGCATTATATACCACTTAGCAGCCTGAGTCATAGATATTACATATTTCTTCATAGCGTTTAATTTCTCCGGGATTTCATGAGCAATATTCTTCATTTCAGCATCTTTCAATTTATATAATAAATCGTCTCCATTTACCTTATAGATATAAAAGAAATCATCATCGACACAACCCAGTTTATCATCTGACGAAAAATAGGAATATGGCCTTTTTTCTTTTAATAAATTAACGCCAAAGGTATTATTCGTGTAATTTAAATTAAGTATCCCTGCTACTGTTGGTAACACATCCATTTGACATCCAAAGTTTAAATGAACTGAATCTTGAATTATTGTTTCATCGGGTGAAAAAACGATAAAAGGAATGTGATGTAGAGATAATGGTATTTCATAGCTTGCATCTTCCATAATGGCTCCATGATCGGCAACAAAAACAAATATTGAATTTTTATACCATTCTTTGGTAGCTGCAATCTTTATAAATTGCCGAATTGACCAATCGCTATATTCAACAATTTGTTTTTTAATATCATTCGTTTTTGGTGTAAATGCAATATCTTTTGGAATAATATATGGCCCATGATCACTAATTGTCATTACTGTAGCGAAAAACAATGAGTCCTGAAGAGCTAGAACATCTAACTTTTCAATCACATGATTAAACAAAATATGATCGGGTATGCCAAAGGCGTTTTGTATTTCTTTTTGATCATAATTTTTTTGCGATATAATTTCGTCGAAATCATTTTGAGGTAAAAAAACGCCAACATTATCAAAAATTTCGCTATGGGTTGTAAAATAAATATTGTGATACCCATTTTCTTTAAAAACTTCAGGCAAACTACTGTAATGCTTTATATCTACAGAACTCATTGGGTGGTCTCTAAAAACAGCAGGATACGAATACAATGTTGAAAAAATTCCATTACACGTATGTCGGCCCGAAGAATAAATATTTCTAAAAAACATTGATTCATTCGATAGACTATCAAGAAAAGGGGTGAGATTATCAGCATTGCCATAATAACCTAATTTATTTGCCGACATGCTTTCCATAAGCACAAGAATCACATTCTTTCTTAGAATTGGGTCATTAGAAAGCACTTCTCTGCTAATGTATTTTTTGTGAATTTTATTAGTTTCTAAGCCAAAATAAGAGCTCACATTTGCCAATGCTTCCTCATCCTTAATTACCTTAATTGACATATTTTGCTGTAAACTTTTTATTAAGGCAAAGGTTGGATTCAATCCCAATTGGTTATAAAACGAGTTATTACAAAAAAATGCATGATTAACTCTTATGGGACTATCAATTCTTCCTCTAATTGCAACAAAAACCATAAACATAGCTATAATAGAAATTCCAATACGAAAAGCTATGTTTTTTTTAATTAAATCGGGCCTAAGATTTTTCATAAACGACCCAAATATTCTTCTTGATAAAAGAAAATAAGCAACAAATAATACTATAAATACAAAGATGAAAATCAAATAACTTGGTTCTTCAATAATCATGGATGCAATGGTTCCGGTATCAGATATCCATTCAAAAATTACTGCCGAAATTCGAGAAAAATTATAATTAAAATAAGGAATGTCGGCCGATGAAATTAAAAACGTTACAAAAACCAATGAAAGGATATAAAAATTGACAATCTTAAATACAATTTTATTTTCCTTGATGAATTGCATTAAAATAAGAAAAAACAATGGCACAAGAATTATGTAGCCCATTACTACTGAATCGAATTGTAGGCCTTTTAAAAAGGCTCTCTTAATAATATAAAATCCAACATTATTTAACCCATGACCTAAAAAATATGATGCAAATAAAATTATGCGGAATACTAAAAAGAAAAATAATCCTAGAAAATAATGACTCAATAAATATTTTAAATATGATGGCAAAATATATCTTATGTTCTTCATTTTAAATTCTTAATAAATAATAATTTTTATACTTCGAGTGAAAAATTACTACAATTCATAAACTGTATTTTTAATACTTTCTCTCACAGCAATATAGTTAAAGTGATTTTAGTAACTATTTAGTCTATACAATTTTATAGTTTTTATAACCAATATATATTCCAAAATAATCGCGTAATATTTTTTTAAAAATATCTTTGCCTGAAAATTTATTGACAGAAATATCGTGATCAAATTTCCAATTGGTTCTTTCAATACGTTCTTTCATTACCAAAGGATGCGTTCCATTAAATAATTCCAAAGCATCAATCACTGAATAATCAAATTCCTCAGCTTTTACAACATTTTTCTCCATCCATTCGTCGTCGTGCCAAAGCTTGTTAAATGTTTCTTGCTTCATTTGCATGGCTCTTGGGTCTTTTACCCAACCATAATGATAAACAAATGCTTTTATGGGTTTCACATTCAACTTTTGATTAGCGCCCTTTCTAAATCCTTGAGCATCGCGATATGAATAAATTGACTTGTTATTTTTTATTACACGAATCTCTTTAGGATACCAATGTAAAGAGGCTCCAACATAGTCGTACGATCCGTAAAAATGCGAATAATCAAATAAAAGTCCATCCACATTTTTATCGTCTTTCCATTTTTGCATGCCTTCTAAAATGGCCGGATGATATTTTTCGTGTATTACTTCATCACCCTGAATATAAAAACACCAATCGGAATCGTCAGATATTGCTTGAAAAGCTTTATTTGTTTCATCGGCTAAAACCTTCCCTCCTTCACGTAAAGAATCGTCCCAAACAGTTTCAATTATCTTTATTTTTTCTTTATCAATATTATTTATTAGTTCATAGGTTTCGTCTTCACTATTTCCTACAGCAACAACAAATTCATCGCATAAAGGCAAAATTGATTTTATTGCCTCAACTATAGGATAATCAAATTTTAATCCGTTTCTAATAAAAGAAAAACCAGTTACTTTCATAGCTTACATCTTTAGGGAGGCAAAAATAAGTTTTTTATTAGGTTTTGGCTAAAATTACTTAACACAATTTACTAACAACATCAAAAACATTTAATGCATTTTTATATTGTTTAAAGTGTAATTTTCTATCTTTAATTTTTTATTTATAAAGCAACCATTTGTGAGGCAATTTAAAGGTATATCGATAGGTTTTAGTAGCTTTTTCAAGGCGATTCCATTTATATTTAAAAACAAACTTTGGTGGACTTTTTTAATTCCCATTGCTTTAAGTTTGACACTATATATTATTGGTTTTTCGTTTGTTGGCAATATGGGTGATTGGCTTAAAGGTATTATCAACAACTGCTTGTTAACTGAAAATAGTTCAGAATTTGTAACAGGAGTTGTTAAAATACTTGGCGGAATTACTAAATTACTCATGCAATTTATTTTCTTGATTATTTTCTATTATTTAAGCGGGTATATTCTTTTAATTCTTCTTTCGCCACTATTTGCATGGATATCGGAACGAACTGACCAAATAATAAACCAAACGGATTATCCTTTTGAATGGAAACAGTTTTTTAAAGATATTTGGCGAGGAATTGCACTAGCATTTCGTAACCTTTTTTACGAAATAGCAATAAGCTTAATTGTAATTATAATAAATTTCATTCCTGTAATTAATTTTATATCAGCCCCATTAAGCGTTATTTTTCTATTTTTACTTTCATCCTATTTTTACGGATTCTCCTACATGGATTATACCAGTGAACGAAAAAAACTAAATGCAAAAGAAAGCATCCAACTCATTAGAAATAATAAAGGAATGGCCATTGCAAACGGCGCATTATTTTCTTTTTCACTATTAATACCCGTTTTGGGAGGAATTACGGCAATTATTGCCTCGGTAGGTGCTACTTTAGCAATGAATGAAATTCCCGAAATAAAAAACAGAATTATTGAACCCAAGATTAAAAAAGCATAATTATGAGAAAATTAATTTTAATAATTATTTCTATACTGTTTACAATGCTATCTTTTCAGTCAATTCATGCTGAAAATTCGGATACAACCATTGTACTTAAATTCGATATGAAGGAAGAGGTTGCTCCTGCTTTATGGCGCAAAACTCAAAAAGCATTCGATGAAGCTAAAAATGTAAATGCCGATTTGATTATCATTCATATGAATACTTACGGCGGGATGGTAGTTAGTGCAGACTCTATTCGCACAAAAATTTTAAACAGCGACATACCTGTTTATGTATTTGTTGACAATAATGCAGCTTCAGCAGGTGCTTTAATTTCTATTGCTTGTAATAAAATTTACATGCGGCCTGGAGCAAATATTGGAGCTGCTACCGTTGTAAATCAAACCGGTGAGCAAATGCCCGATAAGTATCAAAGCTATATGCGCAGTACCATGCGTGCAACTGCAGAAGCTCATGGCAAAGACACAATTATTAATGGCACAGACACCACCTTTAAATGGTATCGCGATCCCGCTATTGCCGAAGCTATGGTTGACCCCGATATGTATGTGAAAGGTGTTAGTGATACTGGAAAAGTGGTCACTTTTACCACCAGCGAAGCTATCAAATACGGATTTTGCGAGGGCGAAGTAAAAAGTATTCAAGAAATTCTTGAAAAAGAAAAAATTTCTAATGCTGTAATTAAAGAATACAAACCAACCACCCTTGAAAAAATAATGGGGCTTTTAGTTAATCCAATGTTTCATGGATTGTTGATAATGGTAATTTTTGGAGGTATTTATTTTGAATTACAAACCCCCGGAATTGGATTCCCTCTAGGTGCAGCTATATTGGCCGCAATCTTATATTTTGCGCCACTTTATCTCGAAGGGATTGCTGAAAATTGGGAAATTGCACTTTTCATTGTCGGGATTATTTTAATCGGGGTTGAAATATTTGCCATTCCAGGTTTTGGAGTTGCCGGAATCTCAGGAATAATTGCCACAGTAGTTGGACTTTCATTGGCAATGGTTGATAATTTTGATTTTGAATTAGATGGCAGCGGACTTTTTTTTACTGTACTCTTTAAGTCCTTGGTATTAGTGCTGGGGTCTATGTTTTTATCCTTTATAGCATCCATCTATATTAGCAAACGATTATTTGCATCAAGTTATATTGGAAGCAAAATAACATTAACAAAATCACAAACTACAAGCGAAGGATATATTGCAGTAGATAGCTCTAAAAAATCATTAGTTGGCAGAATTGGTTTAACAGAAAGCCTGCTTCACCCATCGGGAACAGTTATTATAGATGATCAAGCTTATGATGCAAAAGCTGAATATGGTTTTATTGAGAAAAACGAAAAAATAAAAGTAACTCGTTTTGAAACCAGCCAATTATACGTGATTAAAACTACCGAAGTTGAAGCAAATTCAACAATTGAAGAACCTAAAAATTAATATCCTTTGAATTATATTGTTAGAGATTATATCAACACAGATTTCCCTCAAATAATGAATTTATGGATGGAGACCGATTTAAGTAAACCTGAAAGAGGTGACAATGAATTAACGATTAAAAGCACCCTCAACCTTGGCGGAAAGCTATTGGTATTAGAAGATTCTGAAAACAAAAAAATACTCGGAACCTCATGGATAACAACCGATGGCAGACGATTATATCTGCACCATTTTGGAATTAAACCCAGCCATCAAGGTCAAAAACTTTCGCATATGCTATTGAAAGCTTCATTAGATTTTGCAAAAAAAACCAATATGCAAATTAAGCTTGAAGTCCACAAAGACAACTTCATAGCAAATAATCTATATGAAAATGCCGGTTTTAAATACTTGGGTGATTATAAAGTTTTAATAATTAGAAAATACACGTAAACAATACGATATGAAATATTCATGCAACACTAATTACACCAAACTAAGATATTTAATATAAGGTATCCCCCCGATCCCGAGTACTCTCTGGAGAGCCGGTTATCTGACCAATAAAAATTAAAATTACAAACGGATGAAACAGCGTAACTTTATTTCAAAATTTGCAGCAATTGCAGTTATTTCATTTATTATTTCAGGTTGTTTTCAAGAAGAAAAAAATCCAGAAATTACTCCTTTAGAAATATATGATCATATAAAATATCTGGCATCGGATGATTTGCAAGGCAGATATCCAGGTACCGAAACAAGCGATTTAGCCGCAAAATATATCTATAAACAATTTAAAACCTACGGATTAACACCTGAATTTAAAACTGGATATCAGAATTTTGAGATTGTTACCGGATGTTCATTAAGCAACCACAATTATTTAGTAATATTAAATGATTCAGTAAAACTAAATGAACAATATACTCCTCTTGGTTTTT
>JAEINW010000109.1 GCA_016342715.1 Salinivirgaceae bacterium
AGAAGGTCAGTAGATAAGTTCATATGTACAGACGCAGCAATTATACGGGCTTATTATATGTGCAAATGCTGTCAGGAACTACGCACGCTGACAGATTTGACCTGACAACGTCCGAAGGTCTTGTCAGCGTCTCTCTCACGAAATGAAACTAAGTAGTTAACTACTGACCTTCTAAGAATTTAATATAAAGTAGCTTTATTTAAGAGAGTCATGGCACGACTTACTGATTTATAAAATTATTTGATAAATTCAGACTTTTATGCATCCATTTATCCCACGGAGAAAACGTTATGCTGCATCTAAAGTCTGGTATATTTAATCATATTCATTCAAGATTTGTTTAAAAAGGAAATGAATAACCTTAAAAATTACATACTAAAAGTAAAAATATAATAAAAAAAAAGAACGCTGATGGCACGGATTTTAACTGATCATCGCTGATAAAATCAACGTTAATCAGTCTGATCTGCGTTCTTTCACTTTAAAAGCAGAAATTGTTAAAGGAGACCTTTTTAAGTCGCTCCATTAACTCAATTTAATATTCTCCTCAGGGTGTTCTTCTTTAAAATCGACCCAATATTGTTTAATTGAGGATTTTACTTCTTTACGCAGAATTATCAATCCAAACAAGTTAGGTACAGTCATTAAAACAATAGTTATTAAGGATATAGACCAAATGATGGTTGTGTCGGTAAAAGCAGCAAAGAAAAATGCAACTACATAAACAATCCGATAATAAACAATAGATTTTGAGCCAAATAAATAAGTCATGGCTCGTGAACCATAATACGACCACGAAATAGCCGTAGAAAATGCAAATAATAACAATCCAATGGATACAATATATTGTCCCCAATCACCAAAAAAACTTCGTTTAAAGGCCTCGGTGGTTAAAGGTGCGCTGTGCATCAGCGATTTTCCAACAAAATTCAGCTCCGTAAGTTCAGTTTGCACTCTGCCTTCTTCAATTTGAATCATTCCATTATAAAGGGCTTCATTTACATAAACCTTTACATCTTCGGCAATGGAACGTGCATTAAGCATGGTTAAAGCATTGGTGATTTCTCCATTTTCAACTTCCAGGCTTCCTGTAAAAGTTTCCAATTTTTCCGATCCATTTAAATGATTAAATAAGGCATGAATGTCATCAACATCGGCATCGGAATATTCATTATCTAAAACCTCTATGTCGGCGTATTGAAATTGATTCTCCATTTTTTTGTTCCAAACGCCTGAAGAAAGTAAGACTAAGCCCGTTAAAGAACAAATAATAATGGTATCGATAAAAGGTTCAAGAATTGCAACCAAACCCTCAGAAACCGGCTCATGAGCGCGAGCCGCCGCATGGGCAATAGGTGCTGAACCCTGACCGGCTTCATTTGAAAACAATCCGCGTCCCACTCCTTTTTGAGCCACATACGCAAAGGAAGCTCCTAAGAAACCTCCCGTTGCTGCTGAACCTGAAAAGATATTAGAAAAAACAGAAGCTATGGCAGGTAAAATATTCTCCCAATTAAAAGCCAAAACAGCAAAAGCTCCTATGAAATAAATAATTGCCATGGCTGGAACCAATTTCTCAGTAACCTTGGCTATTCGTTTAATTCCACCAATAATCACTACTGCTAAAAGAACAGCAAGAATACCG
Organism: Salinivirgaceae bacterium; assembly: GCA_016342715.1. Lineage (GTDB taxonomy): Bacteria > Bacteroidota > Bacteroidia > Bacteroidales > SZUA-534 > JAEINW01. The sequence goes on from JAEINW010000109.1 coordinate 1,646, forward strand.
CCGGTAACAATTTTATTTATTCCAAAGGTTGAAAACATCGCATTTGAAATACTATTAATTTGTGGCAAACTACCTGTTCCAAAAGAGGATAATATGGTAGCTCCAGCAAAGAACATTCCGAGAATATGACCCGTTTTTATGGTCTTACCACTTGGCAACTTAATATTCAATCGTTTTTTCATATAGTACATGGGACCTCCGGAAATAGTGCCATCAGGTGTTTTTTCGCGATATTTGTGAGAAAGTGTAACTTCTACAAACTTTGTAGTCATTCCAATAAATGCAGTAAGCAACATCCAAAACAGGGCTGCAGGTCCACCCAAATGAATGGCTAAGGCTACACCGGCAATATTTCCTGTACCCACAGTTCCCGACAAAGCAGTTGCTAAGGCTTGAAAATGCGAGGTGTCACCTACGTCACTTTTTTTATCGTATTTTCCTTTAACAATACGTATGGCATGCTTGAAATATCGTATTTGAGGGAATTTTAAATAGAAAGTAAAAAATACACCAGTACCTAATAATAAAATAATAAACCAGGTATGACTGCCTAAATACCCATCGATAAATAGTAAAAACTCATTTATTTTCTGCATTGTAATTGAATTTGGTTGTTATCGTTAATTTGGTTGGGTAAAATAAGGATATTTTTAAACTTTCAGAAACTTTTATGAATTTGGAAATTTGAAGTGGCTTTTTAGAATTCCGAAAATATTATATTCCTGCTTTAAATCACTAGGTATCTAGGTGATACCAAGCAGTCCTTTCAATAAATCACAATATAAATTCCAAATAATTATCAGGCGTAATTACTTTTGTTATTGCATCAGGGTAATGATTTGTAAAACTGCGAGGTATTTTATCCTTTTTAGATTTTACATTCCATTTAAATTCAAAAGCAAACTATTGTCCATCAAGCTCTTCAAGCAAATCTATTTCTTGCTGTTGTGTTGTTCGCCAAAAATAACAATAGCCATAAAAACCTTCATATTCTAACTTTTTAATGCGCTCGCTCATTAAGTAGTTTTCCCATAGAGTACCAATATCTGTTCTGTTAATTAATGCCGAATAATTACCAATTATAGCATTACGAACACCATTATCGTAAAAGTAAATTTTTTGACTTTTCTTTAACTCATTCCGCATGTTTTTGCTAAAAGCCGTTAATCTGAATATTACAAATGATTTTTCCAATAACTCAATGTATCGTTCAACCGTATGACTATTACTTCACACCAATTGTGAAATTTCATTTACCGATACCTCAGAACCAACTTGAAAAGCTAATGCCCTAAGTATTTTTGTCAACAAACTTGTTTTTTTTAAGTCATCTAATTGCAATACATCGCAAAATAAATAACTGCTAAGCAAATTCTTTAAAATAGGAACCTTTGTTCTGTAAGCTAGGGAGAGCTTGGGAGAGTGCTTCAATTGATATATTTATATACATATAAAGGCTACCGCCACATTGCCCAAGGATGAATTAAGAAAGTCCTTTAAGCATTTACTCATCATTCCCTCTCAGTCCTTCGGACAGCTTTCCCAAGTGAGCACTTTTGCTGGATATTATTCATAAAAAAGAGAGTGCCCGTTTTCGGATACTCTCTTTTTCTGATTCGATTATTATGTTAAATAATGTAGTCTTTTGCTTTATTTAAAGCATTTTCAATGCCTTTAGGATTTTTTCCACCTGCCGATGCAAAGAAAGGTTGACCACCGCCACCCCCTTGAATTTCTTTTGAAATTTCACGAATGATGTTTCCAGCATGTAAATTTTTATCTTTTATAAGATTGTCAGAAATCATAACAGCAATAGCTGCTTTTCCATCAATTTCTGCTCCTAAGGCCAGAAATAAGTTATCAATTTCACCTTTTAGTTGGAAGGCAATATCTTTTAAATCATTTGCGGAACTTACTTCAACTTTTTTAATAATATAATTAAGTCCATTATTTGATTCAATTGAATTTTTAAGTGAATTTTTTAATCCTTTTACCGCTTCTTTTGAAAACTGCTCAATTTGTTTGGTAAGTTCTTGGTTTGTGTTCAAAAGTTTTTCAACATCGGCAACCAGGTTTTTATTGCTTTTTAGAAGTTGAGAAACTTCGTCAAAAGCTTTTAAACGTGCATTTACAAAATCTTCAGCTCCTTTTGCTGTTATGGCTTCAATTCTTCTGATTCCGGCAGCAATAGAGCTTTCTGAGGTAATTTTAAATATTCCTATTTGTCCGGTAGCTGTTGCATGTGTGCCACCGCATAGTTCCACCGATTCTCCAAACTTAATTACACGAACTACATCGCCATATTTTTCGCCAAATAATGCCATAGAACCCATTTTTTGAGCTTCGGAAATGGCTATATCACGCTTTTCATCCAACGAAATATTTTCACGAATTTTTTCATTCACTTTGGCTTCTACAATGGACAATTCCTCATCCGTCATTTTTTGGAAATGCGAAAAGTCGAAACGTAAATAATCGGAATTTACCAGCGATCCTTTTTGTTCTACATGCGTTCCTAATACTTCGCGCAAAGCATGATGCAATAAGTGAGTAGCTGAATGATTGCATTTAATGGCCAATCTTTTGCTTTTGCTTACCACGGCTATAAATGAAGCTTCAATATTTTCAGGTAATTCTTTGGTAAAATGCACCATTAAATTGTTTTCTTTTTTTACATCAATAATGGAAGTTTTCTTTCCATTTGCTTCCAGAAAACCAGTATCACCAACTTGTCCACCACCTTCGGCATAAAATGGGGTCACATTAAAAACCAACTGATATAAATCTTTTCCCTTGGTGCTTATTTTACGGTATTTGGTAATTTTAACTTCTGCTTCGTCGACATCATATCCCACAAATTTTTGCTCAATGCCACTAATTAACTCCACCCAATCGTCAGTTTCCATAACTGCAGCTGAGCGCGAACGATCTTTTTGTTGCTTCATTTCAGCATCAAACTCGCTTTGATTTACTTGAAGTCCTTGCTCCTTTAATATAAGTTGTGTTAAATCTAAAGGAAATCCGAAGGTGTCGTATAGCTCAAAAGCAACTTTTCCGCTTACTTCTTTTTCGTTTTCAGCTTTGGTTTTTTCAATAATTTGATCTAATAATTTTATACCCGTAGCCAGTGTTCTCAAGAAAGAAGCTTCTTCTTCGTGAATTACCTTTTGAATAATATCTTGTTGTGCTTTCAATTCAGGAAAAGCATCACTCATGGTATTAATTAAAACAGGAATTAATTTATACATGAATGGCTCCTTAATATTAAGGAAAGTAAAGCCGTAACGTACAGCACGACGTAAAATTCTGCGAATAACATAGCCTGCTTTATTGTTCGACGGCAATTGTCCGTCGGTAATTGAAAAGGCTATGGTTCTCACATGATCAGAAATTACGCGCATGGCAATATCAGTTTCAATGGTTGAGCCGTATTTTATGTTAGATAATTTGGCAATTTCTTGAAGTAATGGTTGGAAAACATCGGTATCGTAATTCGATTGCTTGCCTTGCAATGCCATGCAAAGTCGCTCAAATCCCATTCCGGTGTCCACGTGTTTATGAGGCAGAGGTTCAAGTTTGCTATCGGATTTGCGGTTGTATTGAATAAATACCAGATTCCAAATTTCAATCACCTGAGGGTGATCCATATTTACCAATGATCTTCCGTCAATCTTTGCACGTTCATCGTCGTTACGTAAATCAATATGGATTTCAGAACAAGGCCCGCATGGGCCAGTGTTTCCCATTTCCCAGAAATTGTCCTTTTTGTTCCCGTTAATGATTCGTTCTTCGGGTAAATATTTTAGCCAATAGTTTTTTGCTTCATGATCTAAATCAACACCATCTTCAGTATCGCCTTCAAAAATAGTAGCATACATTCTATCAGGAGACAATCCAAACTCAGTTACTAATAATTCCCAAGCCCAATTAATAGCTTCTTCTTTAAAGTAGTTTCCAAAGGACCAATTTCCGAGCATCTCAAACATGGTATGGTGATAAGTGTCGTGTCCAACTTCCTCCAAATCGTTATGTTTACCTGAAACTCGTAAGCATTTTTGTGAATTTGCAATACGCGGAAATTTAATGGCTGTGTTGCCCAAAAAGATGTCTTTAAACTGGTTCATTCCGGCATTTGTAAACATTAATGTCGGATCGTTTTTAATAACCATGGGGGCGCTACTCACTATCTCGTGTTCTTTTGAAGCGAAAAAATCTTTAAACTTCTGTCTTATCTCCCTAGAATTCATATATCTACAATTATCTTTATTTATGCCTTCGAATTTTTAAAAGCTTGTAAAATTAATTTATTTCTGTTAGATTTGTAGCGCTTATAGCAAAAAGATGTAAATTAATATGCCGAAGTTAAAATATAAATTTGATCCGGAACAACTGAGTTATCAGAAGATAGTTTTAACTCCCAAACAGCAATTCTTTCGCTTTCTTAAGCAACTCGTTGCTCTAACTGTAATCGCACTTATTTTGTTAGTGGTTTTGTCGATGTTTTTTGATACTCCAGAAGAAAGCAAACAGAAAAGAGAAAACAAACAGCTTCTATCTCAATATACAAAATTAAATGATAAGCTGGAGCGAATGGAATATGAGATGAACCAAATTAGTGATAGGGATGATAATATCTATCGGCTGATTTTTGGTACGGAACCGGTTCCTGAAGGAAAAAGAGATGGTGGCTTTGGTGGAACTAATAGATATAAGCAACTGGAAGGTTATAGTGAATCTGAATTGGTAATTGAAACAGCCAAAAAACTGGATAAAATGTTGTGGCAAATAAAGGTTCAAAGAGAATCGTACATTGAGGTTATGAAAATAGCAGAGGAGAAAGAAATATTTTTGGCATCAGTTCCTGCTATCTCACCAATTGCTGACAGAGATTTAACACGTTTTGCATCCGGTTACGGATACAGGATTCATCCCATATACAGAACCCGAAAAATGCATACTGGTATTGATTTGACAGCTCCAACAGGAACTGAAGTGTATTCAACAGGTGATGGAAAAATAATTGTGGCTGGATATACTCCGGGTGGTTATGGTAAACGAATTCTTGTTGATCATGGTTTTGGTTATAAAACACTTTATGCTCATCTTCACGACATTAATGTTAAAGTAGGGCAAATAGTTAAGCGGGGTGAGGTTATTGGTTTTGTAGGTAGTACAGGGCGCTCTACGGCTCCGCATTTACATTATGAGGTACGTAAAAATAATCAGACCGAAAATCCGGTTAATTATTATTTTAACGATCTAACTCCTGAACAGTACGAAGAGGTTATTCGGGTATCTTCACGTATGAATATGAGTTTCGATTAAAAATCATTTATGAAGTATTTCTTATTATTAATGCTCGCTATTTGTTTAATAGTGCAAGGTAGTGTAGCTCAAACTCAAAGCGATTCAGTTAGTATAGCGATTGATACAGTTATTGTAGCGATTGATACGGTAAAAAGCATTTCAATTATTGGTGTGGGTGATCTGATGCTTGGATCAAATTTTCCTTCAAAATATTATCTACCAACAAATAACAATTGCTATCCTTTATTAGCCGATGTTAAGAACGTGCTGCAAGGAGCCGATTTAACCATTGGTAATTTGGAGGGTTGTTTTTCTGATACTGCTCCTTTGGTAAAAAGGTGTAAAGATTCTACATTATGTTATGCATTCAGGATGCCTGAAAAATATGTATTTTGTTTAAAAGATGCGGGCTTTGATGTTTTAACAATAGCCAACAATCATTCGGGCGATTTTGGCGATTTGGGACGCGAAACTACGGTAAAACTGCTGGATAGTTTAGAAATAAAACATGCTGGATGGTTAAAGTATCCAACATCAATTATTACCGTTAAAGGTTTGAAAATTGGAATTGCTGCATTCTCTCCAAATTCAGGTACCGTAAGTATTATTGATACCATAAACGCAAAATATATTGTAGCTAACTTAGCAGATAGTTGTGATATTGTAATTGTCACCTTTCATGGCGGAGCTGAGGGTTCAAAACATCAGCATGTAACAAAGGAAACGGAAACCTTTTATGGTGAAAACAGGGGGAATGTTTATGAATTCTCAAGGGCGGTAATACATGCTGGTGCCGATGTTGTTTTTGGTCATGGTCCCCATGTGGCAAGAGCTATAGATATTTATCATGGCAAAATTATAGCTTACAGTTTAGGGAATTTCTGCACCTATGGTCGTTTTAATTTAAAAGGTCCGAATGGACTTGCACCCATTTTAAAAATAAATATTGATGTTTCGGGGAACTTTTTGAATGGAAAAATAATATCGGCAAAACAACCTGGTGGCGTAGGTATTGGTACGGAAATAGATGAGTATTTAGGGGCTGCAAAAATAATTAGAGAATTAACACAAGCAGATTTACCTGAATCAAAAATAAATATAGATACTGAAGGTAATATTACGGTGCATCCTTGATAATGATACAAATATTTAATAATTTGGTTTTTTAATACAACAGAGATGCCTTATAAAGAACAAAAAATAGAAAAGCTTTTTTATGCCATTGGTGAAGTTGCAGCCATGTTCGATGTTAACACTTCGTTAATTCGTTTTTGGGAGAAGGAATTCGACATTATTAAACCCAAAAGAAACAAAAAAGGGAATCGTTTATTTACAAAACAAGACGTGGAGAACTTTTATATTATTTTCCATTTGGTAAAAGAAAAGGGACTTACCTTAGATGGTGCCCGAAAAAAAATGAAGGAAAATAAAGAAGACACCATTAATAATTTTGAAGTTATTAAATCGCTTAAGAATATTAAAGAATTGCTACTTGAGGTTAAAAATTCCTTAAACGATTAATTATCTTTTAACAGGAATTCTTGTATTTTATTAATTGCTGCAAAAATTTCATCAGATTCTCGTGCTATGTTTATTCGAATATATGTTTTAGCATTTTCAGAAAAATGAATACCTGGAACCACTGCAACTTTCTGTTTTTTGTATAAATCTAAAGCAAAATCTAATCCACATTTGTATTTTTCAGGAAGCTTGGCCCAAACAAAATATCCCCCATCAGCAGGTGAAACCTCAAAACCTAAGTTGCTAAAAGCCTTTGAAAGTTGTATGTAATTATTGGTTAATTTATCTCTAAGAACTTGTATATATTCATCTCCATTATTGTTTTCTTTTAAATACTGGGCAACAGCTTCTTGAAGGATTGAAGGAGCACATAGTCCCGTATAATCATGGATGTCCATTATTTTTGACATGTGTATATCATGTGCCAATAAATAGCCAATTCTCCAACCAGTAATAGATAATTTTTTGGAAAAAGCATTTACATAAAATATATTTTCTGATAATTCATTAATAGGATAAAATGGTTTGGATTTGAAGTATAGTTCTGAATAAACCGCATCGATGATTAAATAAACACCGTGCTTTTCTGTAATGTCTTTCAATTTTAATAGTTCGGATTCCGTCCAAATTTTCCCATATGGATTTCCCGGTGACGAAAGCATTATAATTTTTACCGAATGATTATGGATTGTTTTTTCAAGTTCATTAAAATCAATTTCTCCATTTATATCATATTTAAAGGATATAAATGGCACATCGAATATGCGGGGTAAGTGCCTATATGTTTCGTATGCTGGATCGAAGGCTAAAACGGAAAAATTTGTTTTCAAATATTCTGTTAAATAAATGAACAGTAACGAAATAGCTTCGGTTGCGCCATTTGTAATTAAAAAGTTTTGTTTTGGTAATTTATATATTTCCGACAAATTATCGAGTAGTTGGTGGTTACCAATTCCAGGCGCATATTGGTGTATTGGTTCTGTTGAAATATTTTTTAAAATGGAAAGCAATTCTTTTGGTGGAGCATAGGCAGGAATTCCTTGGGCTAAGTTTATTCCACCTTCCGATTTTACCTTATTTGCCATATAGCTAATTAATGATCCTTGAGGCTTTTCCATTCTTTGTGTTTTGTTTAAAGTTTTTTTGAAATTAAAAACCCCTTTATTAAAGGGGTTGGGTAGGGTTTGAGTTAATTTTTAATAGGGTATGAATTTAAATGGTATGTCCACTAAATCTCTAAAATATTCTCCTGCATCTAGCATATCTTCGTCGTCGCTTTGAAAGTACCATTCAATAATAACATCAACACCGCCTTTGTAAATAATATTTAATCGTTTAATGATTGAAAAGAACATTTTTGAAGATGCCGTATTGTAATATTTCATTTGTAAAGAAAATACGGTTTGTTTAGCTGGAGCTTTTGAGTATTCTTCAATCCAATCAAGAGCAGGGCCGTATAATAAGGTGGCATTTTCAGGAAGTGATTGACCAGAAACTCTAAGTTCACCGGTGGTGGCTGAAAATACTAGATCAGGTTTTTGTTTATTTCCACTTATTATTAAATCATCCATTTTTTTGTTTTTTGGTCTTAATAAACCACGCATTTGTATTGCTACTAAATCAATTCAATCATATAAAAATAATAACTTCATGCGTAAGAAGCAAGTGCACTCATTAATTTATTTGTGTTCACAAACAATAATTTCAACTATTCTAGATAATTTATGAACGATTTGAGTTTTTGTGGAGTGCCAATATCAAACCAAGTATCATCGTTATGTAAATAGCCTGAGAGTAAATTATTTTTTGCAAGTTCTAAATAAATGGGTATTATGGCATATGCTTTCTCGTTGGGCAATAGCTTAAGTAACTCTGGTTTAATTACATGAATACCACTAAAAGCAAAGGGAATAAGTTCTTTTTCTGGCTTAATAATTATTTCTTCATCTGTTTTATTGTTACGCCATCCTCCCAGTTCCATATTTTCATCGAAAAGTAAATGCCTTGAGCTTGTTCTGTTTTTAATAGCTAAGGTTGCCAGCGAATTTGTTGAGTAATGGTATTCAATTAGCTTATGGTAATTTATTGTTGAATAAATATCAACATTTTGAATAATTATCGATTCGCAATTACCGAATAATGGAGCCGCTTTTTTTAAACCTCCTCCAGTATCAATAAGTAAATCGGATTCATCGGATATTTTAATGCTAACGCCAAAATTTTTGTTTTGCTCTAAATAGCTTTTTATTTGTTCTGCAAAATGATGAACATTTACAACAATATCGGTTACTCCAGCACCTATTAGTTTTTCAATATTTATTTGCAACAAAGTTTTACCTGAAACTTCAACCAAAGCCTTTGGAATGTTGTTGGTAATAGGTTTTAATCTTGAACCAATTCCAGCAGAAAAAATCATGGCTTTTGTAGTCATTCTTTTATTTTTTCAGGTTTGCACAATTTATCCTCTTTTTTTGCTTCTCTTTCGCACTTTTTACAAATATAATTTGGATTTTTGGGTTTTGTATAATCTTTCTTTTTACACTTTTTGGTCATATTCAATATATTCGCCTTGTTCTCTATGCCATAAAACCATATTAACATTAAAATTGTTTTGAATATATTTACTTAAATTTTCAGCACAATACACCGATCGATGCTGGCCACCTGTACATCCAAAATTTATTGAAAGATTACTAAAACCTCGCTCCATATAATTGTTTATTGTAGGCTCAATGGTTTTTATTATATTTTCTAAGTAATTATCAATTGTAGAATTTTGTTTAAAAAAGTCAATAACGGTTTCATCTTTTCCGGTTAAATTTTGATATTCTTTATGACGTCCAGGGTTATTTATTCCTCTGCAATCAAAAACAAAACCACCTCCATTACCCGATGAATCGGCTGGAATTCCTTTTCGATAAGAAAAGCTGCTAATACGTATGGTAAGTCCATTTTTACTTTTTTCATCGGGTACAGGAACTGTTAGTTTTGTTGCAATTTCTTTTAAATGAGGCACGCCAATTGGAAAATCACCAGAAAGCAACAAGAATTTTAAATTTTTCAGTGCATATGGAATACTTTCAATAAAGTGAGGCTTTTTTTCATAGAAACCCCTAAAACCGTAGGCTCCTAAAACTTGCAAGGTTCTTAAAACTGCAAATCCTTTAAAACTATTCAATAATTTATGGTAATCAACCGTTAAAACTTTATTTAGTTCAGTAAAGTAAAACTCAAAAAGTTCTTTGCGTGTTTCATATGGAATTTGAGCTTTTGCCTGATATAATAAGGAAGCAACATCGTATGATTTTGGTCCTTCTCTGCCTCCTTGAAAATCAATAAACCAAGGCTCATTATCTTTAATAAGAATATTTCGTGATTGAAAATCGCGAAACATAAAAGAGCCCATTGGAATTTGGAGTAAAAAACATTTTAAAGCTTGAAAATCCTTTTCTAATAAAAACTCATCGAATACAACACCTGTGAGTTTTAAAAAATTGTATTTAAAATAATTTAAATCCCACTGAATAGCTTGGTCGTCAAAGCGCTGCACTGGATAGCAATTGGTGTAGTCGAATGACTTCCCTGCGCTAACCTGCATTTTTATTAAATATTTTAACGATTTTTTGTAGAGTTCTTTAACTTCGTTAGTTAAATTTCCGTTACAGGCTACTACCTTATCATATAATGATTCTTCTCCTAAATCTTCGACCAAATAATATAATTTATTTTCTGATATTAAGAGTACTTCGGGCACTGGAATCTCAAAATTTTTAAAGTGTTTTGTAAAAGAAAAATAGGCTTCATTTTCTTTTATGTGGGGGTTGTAAGCTCCCAACACCACATGTTCTTTTGTTTTCATTCGAACATACATCCGGTCAGATCCCGACAAGGGTAAATTTTCAACTTTTTCAGGGGTTTTACCCGTATATTCCTTAAAAAGTTTTTTAATAATTGATATATTCAAATTTGTATTTTTTTTTGGTTATGTTTTGCAGCAGCAAATCTAATTATTCTATTGTTGTAAATGGCATTTTATTTAAAGAATTTGTGTTTTTATAAATATTTGAATTAACTGAACAGATAAACAAAATAAATTGTACAATAAGTCAGTACCATTTACCCAAAATAACTAACTTTAAACACTGATACCAAGCCTATTTTACTATGAGCACTTATAAAAGAGTAACATTCTTTCTATTTGTTTTGCTTAATTCTATGCATTTCTTGGCACAAGAAAAAGATATAGTTTTTGAGCAAATTACAAACGAAAGCGGACGATCCTTAGGGTTTATTACAGGAATTGTTCAAGATCAAACAGGGTTTATGTGGTTTGCCACTAGAAATGGATTGTACCGTTATAATGGATACTCCTATAAATTATTTCGTAACAACCCCAAGGACAGCTTGTCACTCCCTTTCAATAATATAACCTCATTGTATTACGATAATAATAGTGTGCTTTGGATAAGGCATATGAATGAATTGGCAGCTTTTAAAAATGAAAAACGCTGTTTTGATTTTGATAGCATAACGAAACGAAGTTATGATTTGGAGGTGAAAATTGTTCAGGACAAAAAAGGGAATTACTGGATTGGACCAACCGGCAATGGCGTTGCAATGTATTCTCCAGAAAATAATGTAATAACTGATTTTACTTGTCCGCAAAAAACATATTCCCCAAAAGCATGGCGCATTTTGGATTCCTTATTAATAGCTACTGAAATTAAGGCTCAAATTGGCAACCCTGAAAATTCAACGGATACGCTAATCGATTTTGAAATTAATGAATCGGGTACCTATTTAATTGCTTCATCGGGTGAATTCGATAAATCTGATATTTATGATTTTGGAACTTTGCAAAAGGATGGAAAAGTCATTTGGGAATTAAATAAAGAACTGGCTATGTGGACAGGTGGTGAAGAAAAAAACTATTTTGAGGCCTCAGTAATTAATTTGGATTCTGGAAAATATTCATTAACATTTAAATCAGATATATCGCATTGTTGTAATAATTGGGATGGAAAAGCTCCAACAAAAATTGATTTTTGTGGTATTTCCTTAAATCTCATTGAAAAAAATGATATCAATGTTTTAGAATCAGGTCTACTTAATTCATATGAAAATAACAGCCATATTTTTTCCGATAAAGTTAAAGATATTATTGTTGATAATGCCGGTGATTTATGGGCCTTAACTGATCAAGGTTTAGAAAAATACAATTATAAAAAGCAAAAATTTGTTCATTTTCCAATTAATTTTGAAGAATTATTAGGGACATCGGTTGAAAAAGAATCCTTGCGACTTTTTCAGGATAAAAGTGGTGTGTTTTGGATTGGATCGATGTATGGACTTATTAAATATGATAATCTTTGGGGGAAATTTGTTGTTTTCCAAAATTCATCCGACTATCAAGTGTTAACCAGTAATTTTGTTTATTCGGTTTTCGAAGATAAATACAATCAAATATGGATTGGAACTGACAAAGGTTTGAATATTTACGACCGAGAACGAAACACCATTATGAAAATCACTGCTAACAATCATAATAGATTGTATAATAATAAAATATACCAGATGTTTGAAGATAACGGTGGTAACCTTTGGATAGCTACTGCTGAAGGGTTAAATCGTTTAATCAAAAATAATTTTATTTATACCGATCTTAACATTGAGGCAGATCATACTTTTCCAGCTGTATACGATGAATCGGGAAATATTTGGTATGGGGTTGATAACAAAATACAAAAGTATTCGCGCACATATACAACCATTGAAGAATTCGTGATACCTGACAAATATTTTAATAAAAATGATTTTACAGGGGTCGCAGATTACTCTATTAATGATTTGATTAAAACACAGGATCAGAATATTTGGTTTGCTTCCAATAATAAGTTTAATCGCTTAAATGTTTTTACAAAAAAAATCGATTATTCTTTTAGCACATATGCTGTAATTGTAAATAATGACAGTATAAAGAACAATGCAAAAAAAATTATTGAGGGAGTAAATACCATTTATGCATTTTGCTTAAATGGATTTTATGAACTAAATGCAAAAGACTTAACACAAGAAGGTTTTTATAGCTATAATTTTGCAATTGATTTTATTGATGAATTTGATATTAATTTTTTCAAAACGGCCTTGCGTGATAAAAAAGGGAATCTTTGGATTCGGACATCGGATGGGATTTATTATTTTGATTCACAGTTAAAAAGTTTGGATTTATTGTATGAATTTGATTCTGAAATAAAATTTGGTCCACTGTCTGATGGCGAAATGGATTTTGATAAATTCGGAAATTTATGGTTTGCAACACTACCCTATGTAAATAAAATTTCAGCTGAATCGCATAAGCTTGAAAGATGGCAATGTGAATTTGAACACGAATGGGGGACTGCAAATACAAAAGTTGGTTCAAATACTATTTGGAATTATGGATCGAATGGCTTGTATAGTTTTAATATAAATAATGAGCAATTTATTTATTATTCTATTGAAAATGGATTTGTTGACAATAATATAAATGGACTTGAAGAAGATAATTTAGGTTATGTTTGGCTAACTAGTCTTAAAGGCTTAATAAAACTTGATACGCTGGAAAATACATCAAAAAACTTTTTTACGAGCTCTGATTTCACAACACGCCATTTTTTAGGTAATCCCCCAAATTTTGATATTAATACAGGTGAAAAAATACTTTTTACTATTGATGGATTTGTTTCCTTTTATCCCGATAGTATTAATAATAATGTTCCAAAAATTGTGCTTGATAAATTTACAATGAGAGGGAAGGATTTTTCTCTTGACAGCTTAATACAGCAAAAGAAACATATAAAACTAAAATATAATCAGAATTTTTTGGGTTTTGAATTTTCTGCTCTTGATTTTACCGATCCGGCACAAAATAAGTACAAATACCGACTTGATGGTCTTGAAGACGATTGGGTTTTAACTGATGCCACTAATCGTAGGGCAAATTATTCGGGTATTTCGCCCGGAAATTATACTTTATATGTGATGGGTTCAAATAATGATAAAGTATGGAATGAAAAGGGCCTAGCAATAAAAATTACAATTACTCCACCTTGGTATAAAACCATTGCAGCTTATATATTTTATATCATTTCAGTAACAATTGCAATTTGGCTATTTATAAAAGTTCGTGAAAAACAATTAATTGAAGAAAAACGTCAGTTAGAACAAAAGGTTAGGGAAAGAACTGCCGAAATAGCGGCAAAAAATGAAGAGCTTGAAACGCAAAATGAAATGATTGCAGAACAGCATAAAAATATTACTGATAGTATTCATTATGCGCAACGAATTCAAAAGGCAATTTTACCACATGTAGAATCATTACATGAAGTGCTTGATGATTTTTTCATATTGTATAGGCCAAGAGATATTGTTAGTGGCGATTATTATTGGACAACCAGACAAAATAATATTACAATAATAGTAGCTGCTGATTGCACGGGCCATGGAGTTCCCGGTGCATTTATGAGTATGTTAGGAATTGCATTTTTAAACGAAATTGTAAACAAAGAGCTAATTGTTGAGCCAAATTTAATACTAAACAGATTGCGCGAACAAATTATAATTCAGCTTCATCAATGTGGCGAAGATGGCGAATCAAAAGATGGTATGGATGTTTCGCTTTATGTGATAAACCACGAAACCATGCAACTGTCATTTGCTGGAGCTTATAACGGGTTATTTATTATTCGTGATGGTGAATTAAATCAACTAAAGGCTGATAGAATGCCAATAGGTTATCATATTAAAAAAGATGTTCCTTTTACGAAACAAAACTTTGAACTCAAAAAGGGCGATTGTTTGTATAATTCATCCGATGGATATCCCGATCAATTTGGTGGTCCTGATGGTAGAAAATATATGACCAAGCGTTTTAAAGAGCTGTTACTTAAAATTCATCAAAAACCAATGGATGAACAACGTGAGATTTTAAATAAGGAATTTGATGATTGGCGAGGATGTACGGAACCAATAGATGATGTTATTGTAATTGGTGTACGGATTTAAATCAAAATTATAATAGTATTCGACTTGAAAATAAGGGATCAGTTAGAAACGGTGTGTAGATTTTTTTTCATTAAACAAAATCGGATATCGTTTTATATTTGTGTTAATAATCGCCACGAAGTGGCAGCTTAGTTCAGCCCAATGGCAACGCCTTGGGACTAAGAATCCCGTTTTATTACTCGCCCTGTAAGGGCAGCTAAAAATTAAACTATGTCTCAATCCTTATCTAAATTGTTTACACATATTATGTTTCATATAAAGGGTATAGCCCAGTAATCCTAAAAGAAAACAAAAAAAGAACTTTATGCTTATATTGGTTCTCTTATTAAAGATAATGAATCGATTCCTATTATTATTAATGGTGTAGAGGATCATGTTCACATATTATGTGTCCTTTCAAAAAATATCGCACTTGCTAAGTTTCTTGAAGAAATTAAAAAACATAGCAGTAGATGCCTGCCTGGCCGGCAAGGCAGGTATAAAATCTTTTGGATTGCATTATAAGAATTTTGCATGGCAAGGAGCTTACGGTGGTTTTTCTGTTAGCCCATCTCTTCATAAAAAACAAAACAATATATCCATAATCAAGAAGAGCAGCATAAAAAATAAGGTTTAAGGAAGAATATCTTTTATTTCTCAAAGAATATGGGATTGATTATGATGAAAGATATTTATGGTCAGACTAATGCTAAGCTGTCCTTTCAGGACGATATTCACTTTTTAAATCAATAACCCGAGGCGTTGCCATCGGGCTAAAATGAATTGGACTTTCAGTCCGAAAGATATAATGTAATCAAAATAGAATAAACTAGATTAATTGCAGCAGTACCTTGGCTATAGCTAAGATGACACGCAGAAGCTGCTGGAATAAAACCTCATTTGTGATAAGTGTGCAAGTATAATTTTCGCTTGTGGCTTAATGGACAAAATTAATGGTAAAAACATCTATAAGTCTTACTATTGTTGATTTAAAGTTAGTTTAAAGG
>JAEINW010000110.1 GCA_016342715.1 Salinivirgaceae bacterium
ACTCGCTTTTTTATGTAATAGATTGCGTCGCATGTGGATATATTTTAATAATTTAACATATTTACTTGCGACGGTTCATATGGTTGTACTAATTCTTAGGGCGTTGCCCTAAGTTGTAATATATAAGCCCTTCAGACTATACTAAAAATATTGTAAACAGTAATTTTATGTATTGCTTTAGGAAATAAACGAGTGGTATTCTTTTTATTAAAGGGTACTTAATTCAAATGATTATTTGCCTTTATATGGCTGAAAGCCATAAATAATATAGCTTAGGGCAACGCCCTAAGTTGTTTATTGTTAACAACAAGCGATGCAAGCATAAAATTTGTTTTTATGAAATTATCTACATGTATCGCAATAATTTAACATTAAATATTTAGGTGATTTTATTTAAATCTCCAACTTTTTAATGTGATCCACAAATATGCAGAGGTTATTATTTATAAGTGCTTTTTGTATGCTGTCCAGCCTTCTGTCCAATCAAAAGTTCCAAAAGCTCCTTTGTAATTTGTGGTTTCAAACCAGGAATTTAATTCGTATAAATTCTCATTCGTTTGGATTTTTGGAAATGGATCAATATTATTATTTTCAATAGAGATTTCTGGATTGATAAATAGATTCAAACCATATGAAAAATACAAAGCCCATTCATCTATGACCGAATTAGGAATAGTACTTCCGTTTAATAGAAAAATGCTATCAGCAATATTGTTTGCAACATTATAGAAAATATTGTTTTCAATTTTTAAATGGCCATTTTTCCACTGATTATAGGAGTCGCTGTTGCCTCCGCTATACTCAACTAAAATTCCTGAATTAGAATTAATAATTATTGAATTAACCAACTTGCCTGCTGAATACCTGTTAAAAGTGGCACAAGTCCCATTTTCTGAGTCACTACTTCCAAGCAATGTGAAGTTTGAAAATGTTGGATTTGAAATAGGATTGCTATTTACAGGTTCAATGGAGCCACTTCCTTCAATCAGATTGTTGTGATCTATTGAATTTTGAATTGCAAGAAAAAACTGGGCATTTCCTTGATATCCTAAGTCATAATCAATGGCATCATCGTGAGCATTTAAACTTACTATATGTTTTAAATTTACACTTCCTCCAAATATTTCAATTCCATCATCGGCGCTATTTATAATTTCAATATGGTGGATAGAGGTTTTACTACCAACACCACCCAGTGTTAAGCCATTAATTTCGTTTCCTTCATGCAGAAATGTGCCAGGATACCTTATTGACAAATAACTTAATTCACCCGAATTGTCATCATTGTTAGTTCCACCAAAAGCTCCCCGGGGTTCATTTATTGGAATACCTTCAATAAACGATGTGCCATTATTAATATTTATTTCAGCTTGACCAAGAATTATAAGTCCGCCCCACAAGCCTGAAGTGTCTTTTGCTATGGAGCCATTTAAATTGTCAGATTCTGCTGTAAATATAATGGGTTCATTTTGAGTTCCATTGGCAATTATTTTGCCTCCGCGAGCAATGATTAGTGCACTTGCTGTTGCTCCTTGGCCTTCCTTAAAACGAATTACTGTTCCAGGTTCTATGGTTAAGGTTTGGCCATCGTTCACAAACACAAATCCTTCAAGTATAAGATCCATATCTTTTGTCCATGTTACAGTTCCAGTTCCTAAACCATTATCGTTAATAAGCTCTCCTTCTGTTGGCAATTGGTAGTCGCTTTTTCTACATGAACTTATGGTTCCAATTAATACAATAAGTGATATGATTATATAGTTTGTTTTCATTATCTTATAAATTAATTTTTAGAACGAGTACTGTAAATTAAAATAGATGAAATGTTTATCTGTTCCATCAGAAGCATAGGCTAACCAATCTTGATAATTTATGGATAGGTTTACTTTTGAAATAGGACTATATTCAACACCTGAAATTATTGAGCTACCGTTGTTTGCTAAATTCCATGGAATATCATTTACAATAATATTTGAATATACTTGATCGTATCGGGCAAAGATTTTTATTTTTTCAATTGGATTTACGGTTCCAAAAACTGAAAAGCCATATATGTTGTGGTCTTTTTCAAAAGCATTATTTATTTGGTAGCTGTATTCTCCTCCAACAGATAAAATGGAATGCTTGATTCCAATAAATGATGATACGGTTGATTGTTTAAATTCAGAGCTTGTAAAGCTATCGTAGTAGAGTCTAATGGTAACTTGTTTAATAGGAGTCGTGGTTAGACCAAATGAGGCTTTAAAATCGTTATCGGCTTGTGTGGTTGAATAGCCTTCGCCATTTGTATAAGCAGCATCAATGCTTAATATGTCATTAACCTTGTAGCCTGCAAATAAACCAATGTCAGCACTTGGTCCAAACTTATTCTGATCTTGAAAACTTTTATAAACGTACCTGTAGCCCCAGAATTTTTCTTGAACGTTAAATTGTTTGCAATTAGCAATGCCAAACTGAACTTTTAAATTCTGATATTCATATTGTAAGTAGGCATTTTTAAAATATGCAAAACGTTTTTTTAGAGAGTATTCTGAAACATCGTCGGGACTCCCAATGTCAAGTTTAATATTTCCAGAGAAATGTTCATCTATTTTTATTTTATAGCCCAAATAGGCTCTTTTAACTTCAAAGCCTTTTTCACCTTCTGTGTTTGAGAGTTCTGAATGAAAATTTGCAAAAATAGTTCCATACACTTGACCTTTATCGGTCCATGATTCTTTTTTTTCTTGAGCAGAAAGCCCGAAAGCAGAGCAAATTATTATTGTTGCAATTTGAAAGGCTAGAATACGATTCATGAGGCGTTTTTTTTTGCAAGTATAGCCTTAATAAATCATTACAAAGGTTAATAAATATTCATTTGTACGTTAAGTTTAGGTTAAGAAAATGACTTGGCTAAAAATATGTCTGTAATTGTTTTAGAAAATAGAGTGTTGCTTAGAAAATATCTTTTTTCTTAACCGCATTTTTTTAATTTGCCTAAAGGGCTAAATCGTATCCGTTGGTTGTGGTGGCCTTCTATTATAGTGTACCAAGAGGCTAGTAAAGAAAAAGTAGGCTTTGAATAGTTCCCTAATAACAACTAAACTAAATGCTTCTCAATTTTTTGGTGTTCTTCTTCTACTTTACGACTTTAGTTTTCATGATAGAAGCTATTAAATTTCAATATTTTGTAGCTCTCAACTCCCTCCCTAATTTTAGGGAGGGCAGGGGAGGGTAAAAAAATATTTTGATTAATTTTTAAAGTATTAAAGTAGAATTACCTAATTCTGTTTTTGTCAACAAATTCACACCTTTTGCTGCCACTTACAATTATTTTTTGATAGGTATTGGTTGGCATTCCATCGCGTTCCCATTCAACCAATCCACCCGCTAAGTTTGCAATTTTTGAGTAGCCATTTTGTGCGGCGGTTTCCATGGCAGGTTTACTCTTTACACCAGTAGCATCGACAAAAACTAAAAATTTATCTTTGGGTAGTTTGTTGCAATCTCTACTGAAGTTTTTTAGTGGAGATATT
Organism: Salinivirgaceae bacterium; assembly: GCA_016342715.1. Classification (GTDB taxonomy): domain Bacteria; phylum Bacteroidota; class Bacteroidia; order Bacteroidales; family SZUA-534; genus JAEINW01. The sequence goes on from JAEINW010000110.1 coordinate 3,516, forward strand.
AATATTTCTGGAACATCAAAAGTTTTCATGTGGCTCATGAATTCTTCACGAACATCGATAAATATAGCACCTTGTTTACTGCATTCATAAGCTTCTTTTGCCGATAAATGCTTCAAGTTATTTATAATAAATCCTTTATTTTCAAAAATATATTCCATTGTATTTTATTCTAAAATGAGTTTGTAAAATTAATCTTAAATAAGCTATTTGCTAATAAAGCAAAGTATTTTGTTTTGTGTTTTACAGATGAGTGTAAGGTTTTGTTCTTTTCATTTATTATCGTTCGATCTATTGTATCAATTAATATCTGCCCTTAAATTATTCGACTGGGTAATTGGGTGTATACTTTCAAAACCATTGTAACATAATTTATACCTAAGCTTAATACTGGGTTAAAAATAAAGAAATATAAGGGTGTTAGATTTGTACCAGAAAATAAAAGATAATTACAAAATAGAATGGTGATGAAAAAAGTTTTTATAATATTAGGTATTGCTCTTGTGAGTCAGTTGGGTATAGCAGCTAATATAAACGAGAAGTCAACGGATAAAGCAGAAGCTACGAATACATACATAATAGTACGTGGAAATTTATCAGAAAGCATGGGTGATAATCATCCCTTAGCCTTTGCAAATGTTTTTGTTGAGGGTACCGATGAAATTACAAGTACCGATATTGATGGTAATTTTGAACTAAAAGTTCAATCTCAAGCGCTGGAGTTAAAATTCACATTTATGGGCTATGAGTCTTATACCAAAAACATTAAAGCACAACCCGGAGAAACGGTAGAGCTAAAAGTGGAGTTAAAACCCAAAAGTTCAAGCATTAATTAAAAGTAAATGCCTTTACTAATACCTATTTTATCTTTTAACTGTATTATTATTGTAACAAAAGCTTAATACAAAAATAACCAACTGTTAACGGGTATTTAATAAATTTGTAATAGGTAATCATTTAAAATATCCTATTATGAAAATTAAAACCATATTATCCTTAGTAATACTATTTTTCTCTTTAGCTCTAAATTCTCAAACCCTTGATTCAACCATTGACGAAAAGCAGCTTTTTATTAAAGCGCATTCATTTGCTGCCAATGAATTTAATGATTCGCTTTTAATAGAATATATTCATTTATTTCCGGAAGGAATGTATATTGAAAAAGCCTTAAATAGCTTGGATATATGTGCATGGCAAAATGCGTGTTACAAGAATACCTTGGAGGCCTACCAGGAGTATATTAATAAATTCCCAAAGGGTAAAGCAGTAACATTGGCAGCGAAGAAAATAAAAACCATAAAAGAGACACTTCCAGTAGAAAAGAAATAGTTTGAGAGGCTATTGTAAGCAGATGCCTTTATAATTATTTTCAGGGTATGGCAATCGCCACAAAGTTTATATTTTTGAATATAAAAGCTTATTTTTTCACACCAAACCTTAGTAGTTCAATATTAGCATGGGATAAAACCTTATTACCTTATTGCTTTATTAAATCAATAAATATAATGATTATTGAAAAATAAGAGTTGTTTTGAGGTAGTCTAAAACGGATAGTTAACTCTAAAACTTAGCAAAAGAAAGTAAAAAGGAAAATAGAACACGAATGACACTGATTTAACCGGATAAGCACGGATATAATTTGTGCAAATGAGTATAATCTGTGTTCCTTCATTTTCAATTTAATACGCTATACCCATTGTCCCCTTTCAATAACTATTGTAAAAACACATAGCAAGTCAAAAGTAATCGTTTATATGGTTTTTAAGGTGCTGTATGTCAATAATATATTGGTAGCAGTACTAATTATACGGCTTTCGTATCGTTTCGTTGTTAATGTTGTTTTTACAAACCACCCTTATAATTTAAGAATGTAACCGTATTGTAACATATAATAAATTCAAACATAATGTTGAGCTAATTCTGACAATACATGTGAGTGTTAATATTGTATCAGATTTTGAAACAAAACAAAGGAATACGTTTGAATTTAATTTTTATGGACAGAAAGCTAATTATTTTATTACTTATCATTCTTAAATCGGTTAGTGTATTTTCGCAAAGCGGAAACATTAAAGGGGTTCTTACAGAAGAACTTAATGGAAAACAAGAGCCCTTGCCTTTTGCCAATGTTTTTTTAGAAGGAACTACAACAGGTACAACTACAGATTTTGATGGAAATTTTCAATTTATAGCATCTTCAGGCTCGTACAATTTAATATGTAGTTTTATGGGTTATGAAACTATTAAAAAAGCAATTGAAGTAAGCGAAGATATTGAAATATCTATAAATGTTGAAATGAAACCTGAAGGTTTATCTATTGAAGGAGTAGAGATAGTTGCAAAAGTAAATCGCGAAAGTGAAATAGCTCTAATGATGGAGCAAAAGAATGCCTCTATTATTAAAGAAAGCATTGGAGCCAAAAGGCTATCAAGCATGGGAGTGTCTGATGCGGCGGCTGCAACTACAAAAATTTCTGGGGTTACTAAAAGTGAAGGTAGTGGTGATGTTTATGTTAGAGGCTTAGGCGATAGGTATTTATCAACCACAATGAATGGTTTACCCATTCCTTCTGATGATATTGAAAAGAAAAATATCAATTTAAAGTTATTTTCTACCGATGTAATTGAAAATGTAGGTATAAGTAAAACATATGCTGTTGATAACTATGTGGATCAAACTTCAGGCAATATTGATATTACATCAAAAACGGTAAGTGAAAATGTTGAGATTGGCTTATCAACGGGAACAAGTTCAAATATTATGTCTAATGCAGTTTTTAGTGACTTCAGAGCAACACAAAATGCAAATGATATAACTTTTGGATTTTATAAAAAGCCCTACGAAACTATTGATGCAATAAAGCAACAAAGTTGGAATACCGAAACTAGAACTTTTCCATTAAACTATGGATATTCATTTTTAGGAGGAAAAGATTTTAAGTTATCTGGTAAACAAAAATTATCACTCTTTGGAACCTTAGCCCATTCAAGCGATTTTAAATATTATGAAGGCGTTTATAATAAGTATCGCATGAATAATAAGGATAAGCTTTTCCCTTTTACTGAAGAATTTACCACAAAAATAAATACTACAGGTTTATTTAATCTTACCTATAAATTTGGCGATAAGCATACCATTAGTGCCAATGCTTTATTTGTTGCAAAAACTGAAGATAAATTATATGAAGCTGGAAGAACTGGCGCTAGTGAAATTCGTGATGAAACTGATAAACCCGACGATAACTTAACTTCTTTTGTTAGAGACCAAAACACAAAAGAAACACGCATGTTAATTGGTCAATTGCATGGTTCTCACAAAATTGCTTTTAGAAACGACATAAAATGGGCAGTTGGCTACAATAAAGTAAATGCCGATGAACCCAATCGCATTCATAATGAGGCATATATTCATCGAGATTATAGAGAGTTTGCTGCCGTTGGCGATGCACAGCAAAAAAAATCACATCAATACATTGAGGATAAGGAAATTAATGGATACGTAAAGGAAGCCTTTAAAATTATTGATGAGGGAAAAAGCCAATTGAAATTAAATATAGGCGCAAATTTTAGATCTAAAACTCGAGACTTTAACTCCAAATATGTAGGGGTAAGAGCAAGACTTGTGCACTTTGCTTCCATTGATAATATGGATGAGGTGTTTTTGAATGATGGTTTATATGGTGTTGATATTTTTATTAAAGAGCCAAAACCTGATGTTTACAAGGCTTCACTTAATGCGTTGGCAGGGTATATGAATGCTGGATTTACTTTTTCAAAGTTTTCGGGAAATTTAGGTTTTCGCTATGAAAAAGATCAAATGGATGTTGAGTGGAATGTCGCTAATTATAATAATCCAGAAACAGGTATAACAAGAATTGGAGCCATATCAAATCCGTATAACAATTTATTGCCGTCGGTAAATTTGAAATATCAGTTAACTGAAAAGAATGCCTTGCGATTTGCTCTTAGTAAAACGCTAACATTACCTGAGTTTAAGGAGTTAGCTCCCTTTGAATACGTTTCGCAAGAAGGAGATGTAACAAAGGGTAATGAACAACTTATAAATTCTGAAAATTACAATTTCGACTTAAAATGGGAATTATTTCCAACGCCCAAACAGTTAATTTCAGTGGCTGCTTTTTATAAACAAATTAATGACCCTATAAACTTGGCATTAACACGTGGTTCTTCCGGGTATTTTTATTATGCTAACACAGGAAAACAAGCCAATGTTTATGGTTTTGAATTTGAGGCCCGATTTGATATTCAAAAAGCAACAGAAACAGGTATGCCAAAATTAAATTTAGTGGTGAATACGACTAAAATGTGGCATAAACAAGATCTAATAGAGGAATTCCAATATTTTGATAAAACAGAATCAGGTTTACAAGGAGCTTCTGAATTTATTTTTAACACAGCACTTACCTTTTCTTCAAATAGCGAAAAGGAATTGAAAGCTACTCTAACAGGTAATTATTCATCGGATAAAATATTTGCTTTGGGGGTTCCTGAAAGTCAAACTAATAACTATGAACTTTTTAATGATGAAATAATTGAAAAGGGATTTTTTACAATTGATTTAATTGTAAGTAAAAAACTATCAGACAGAATAACAATTAAAGCAACAGCGAAAAACTTATTAAACCCTAAAATAGAGAGAACTCAAGATGTGTCCGATTTAATTAGCTCTGTTGAGCTGTCTCCTGGAGAATTTGAAAGAACATATAATACAAGAACAGAAATTGTAAAATCGTACAAAAAGGGAATTAGCCTTGGAGTGGGAGTAACTATAAACTTGAATTAAATATTTAAAACTATTATTTAAAACTAAACTGAAATGAAAAAATTAGTATTTAAACTTTTTGGGCTTGCTATCATAGTAATGCCAATTTTAACAAGCTGTAATAAAGATGATAATGAAATACCAGAAACTAATACGATTGTTGAATCATTAACAAAGGGTATAATGGATGGTAAATTAGAAGAAAACTACACTTTAAATGCTGCTAGTTCTTACAATTTAACTGGATCTTTCATCATTGAAAGTGGGGTTACTTTAACCATTCCTGCTGGAACAAAAATTTTAGCTGATGCTGCAGGAACAGAAGTTTATATTGCTGTTTTAATGGGTGGCAAAATTAACATTAATGGTAGTGCAAGTACGCCTGTAATCATGTCTTCTGCTAATGCTAATCCTGGCGATTGGGGTGGTTTAACCCTTTGTGGTAAAGCTACTACCACTGCAGGTGTTGATGCTGTGGCTGAAGTAGGTGGATTCATTTACGGAGGAACCACCGATACCGACAATTCAGGGTCAATCGAATATTTAGTTATTAGAGGAACTGGAGCGCAAATAAATGCTGATTCTCAGTATAATGGAGTTTCTTTATACGCTGTGGGTTCTGAAACAAAAATTGAAAATATTGCAGTTATCGACGGTGCCGACGATGGTGTTGAATTTTTTGGTGGAACAGTTTCTGTTACCAATATTTATTTAAAAAATAACGAAGATGATGCCGTAGATTGGACTGAAGGATGGAGTGGTGGAATTACCAACACTTACATTTCTCACACTGTTGAAGGTTTCTCAACGGCATTTGAAGGTGATAAAGTGAATAACAATCCTCACTTTACGAATGTAACTGCAATTTCAAGCGTTGGTGGAACTGCCTTGCAATTCAAAGCTGAATCAGGTGCAACCATAAATAATTTGTATTTAAGTGGATACAATACTAATATTGATATGAAAGATGAAGGTCCTCTTGGAAATGTTGTAATTGATGGATATGCAGCAATAACCACTGATGATTACAATGCAGGAACACAGGTTGATGTTTCAGCTTGGACTTGGATTAATGCTGGGTTATAATATTTTAGAAAGCTATAAATAGTTGTTTAAAACTACCCCTTATGTTTCAAAATCTATTATAAGTATGTAAAATTCAAGCATCTTAAAGTGGTAGTTTCATACAAAATAATTCAGGTTAACTTAATACTTAGTTAACCTGTTTGGTTTTTATTAGGCATACTTTTGTTTCATAATTAATTCAATTTACTGATGAATCAAAATAAAATTCTTGTGGTCGATGATGAAATCGATTTATGCCACATCCTAAAGTACAATCTTGAAGAAAAAGGCTTTGAAGTTGACGTTGCATTTTCTGCCGAAGAGGCATTGCAATTAAACTTAGAGAATTATGCCCTTATTTTATTGGATGTGATGATGCAAGAAATGTCGGGCTTTGTTATGTTAGAAACTATCCGTAAAGAACGGTTCATTAAAACTCCAGTAATTTTCATTACAGCAATGACATCGGAATTTGACTTGATGAAAGGCTTTGAAATTGGGGCTGATGATTACATAAAAAAACCCTTTTCAATTAATGAAGTGGTGGTTCGGGTAAAAGCTGTTATTGACAGATATAAAATGGCAAGTATTATGGAAAAATATAGAAATGGGTTGAATCTCGATAGCACAAAAAAACGTGTATTTATTGATAAAGAACCCATAGAACTAACCAAAACAGAATATGATATATTTACGCTACTATTTAATCAACCAAGGAAAGTATATTCTCGCGACGAAATTTTAAACCGAATTTGGTCCGATCAGCAATATGTACTCGGCAGAACCGTAGATGTGAATATTACCAGAATACGAAGAAAATTAGGGGAGTGGGGAAAATGCATTGTTACACGTTCGGGATATGGTTATTGTTTTGATGAAAGAAAAGTTGAGCTTAGCTAGGAGAGTTTCACATTTTTTTGTGAAATTTGCTCTGAAAATATTTCCAGAGTATATGATAAAAATTAAACCAGTATCGAGGTATCGTCGGCGTTTATTTTACAATTTCTTCTTTATTTTTGTTGCTTTTGCTTTTGTTATTGCAGGCTTTCAATATCAGCGCGAAAAACAATATAAAATTGGTCAACTCGAAAATACCTTAGATTTATATGTAAATCTGGTCAATGGATTTATTATTGAAAATAATATTCAATTGAACGAATCTACACAAAGCTTACAACAGTTTATTAAAGTCTTTCCTCAATCGGATTTAAGAATAACAATAATTAGTAAAACAGGTGAGGTGTTGTTCGATTCTTTTGTTGAAAACTATGGTGAACTCGAAAATCATTTTAAACGACCTGAAGTACAGGGAGCCTTACATAAGGATTATGGGAAAAGTATTCGAAAGTCGAGTTCTACGGGTAAGGAATATTATTATTATGGAGTTAATTATACGAATTATATAGCTAGAGCTGCGCTGCCCTACAATATCCAGGTTGAGAATTATTTAAAAGTCGATTCTATTTTTATACTTGTTATTCTTTTCATTTTTATTGTGTTTGTCGCATTCTTAATATATATGTCCGATAGATTTGGTAAATCAATAGCCACACTTCAACAATTTGCTTTAAAAGCTGTGCAAGGAGAAGTTGTTGATAATGAAGAGGTTTTCCCGGATAATGAATTGGGTATTATTGGAAAACAAATTGTTCAGGTTTATAACAAACTTCAAAAAACGAAAAAGGCTCTTTCCGTAGAGCGGGAGAAACTATTCAGACACCTACAGATTGCTCAGGAAGGCATTGCTATATTTACCAAAGAAAAGAAGCATTTGTTGGCAAATAATCATTTTATTCAGTTTATAAATACCCTTTCAGATAAACCTTCTGCAACCCCCGATACCTTTTTTAATATTAAAGAACTAAAACCAATTACTGACTTTATTGATAGTAATTTAAAGGAAATTGATAGCTTTCATTCGTTGAATTTACATAGTAATATTCTGTCGCTTCAAAAGAATGGTAAGTATTATGTGGTGCAGGCCATTGTTTTTAAAGACAGTAGCTTTGAAATTTCTATTAGCGATGTTACGAAAGTTGAAAAGGAGAAAAAACTTAAGCAGCAAATGACTAGTAATATTGCGCATGAATTAAAAACTCCGGTAAGTTCTATATTGGGATATTTAGAAACAATTTTAAATTCTAATGTTGAAAAAGAAAAACAGAAATTCTTTTTGGAGCGATCGTACATTCAAACACAACGCTTATCTTCTTTAATTCAGGATATGTCCTTGTTAAATAAAATTGAAGAAGCTTCCGATTTGTTTCCTATTGAATCAATCGGAGTGTTGGAAACGGTGGTGTTGGTGGCTGACGATTTACACCATAAAATTGAGGAAAAGAAGATAAAAGTAAATATAGAAATTTCAGAGGAAATTAGTATTCAAGGGAATAAATCAGTATTTTATTCCATTTGGCGAAACTTATTGGAGAATGCGGTAAACTATGCAGGAAATGAAATAACTATTACTATTTCGAATTATTTAGAAGACGAAAAATTCTTGTATTTCTCCTTTGCCGACAATGGTCCTGGCATTCCCGAAGAACATTTGACCCGCATTTTTGAACGCTTTTATAGAGTGGATTCGGGTCGTGCCCGAAGTATGGGAGGTACGGGTTTAGGTCTTGCAATTGTTAAAAATGGAGTTATGTTCCACAAAGGTGAAATATCCGTTAAAAATGTTAAAAAAGGTGGTTTAGAGTTTATTTTCTCTATTTGTAAAGACCTTGAAAACAATTAGTCTTCAAAATCTTTGGCTGTATTCTAACTGACGGTTGTTTTTTATTAAAATAAGGCCTGCCTACGGTAGGTAGGTAATAAGGTCTTTGTTAGTTGTTTTTAATATGCTACTAAGGTAAATATTTAAAAAATAAGGTTTTACTAGCGATCTTTAAAACCTTATTTTCAAGTATTGAACCTTAGTAGTGAGAGTATAGAAAGCAGAATAACCTTATTACCTTATTAAATAATGGTTTAGTAGAAGATTTTCATTATCGTAAGGAATAAAATATAACAATCACTCACAAATTAGAAAAGACCCAAATCTTTTAAACTTTTAATGGCAGTTTTTAGTTGATCGATATTTTGTTTGGCAATGTTTGCTGCATTTTTACTTTGATCCGATTTGCTTTTTTTGAGGTAATAATAAGCACGTTCGTTTATCATAAGTGCCTTTTTGTTAAGTGCTAAAGCTTCCTTGTATTTTTTTTGATCGTAAAGCGGACCAATGTTTTGCGATACTTCGTATGCCAGATTTAAATAAGCAAAACCAGGAATTTCATAGTTGCCAGGATTAAATCGGAAGGATCGTTCAGCAGAATTTACCTTTTGATCTATTTCAGGAAGGCTTTCAAATTGAGCAATAGTGTCGTTAAAACTAAAGCAATCATTTTTGCTTTCATCCAGAACTTTCTTTACAACTTCATCATTTTTTCTAAAATCATCTATACTTAGGGGGCAGCCAATTAATTGCCACATAGGATCGGAGGGGAGGTGCTTTAAAATAAATTCTTTGGGATCGGTTAAAAAGAATTCATTCGTAGGTTTTTCCTTAAAGCGTTGCTTATCGTCTACATATCCAGCTCCCCAGGTGGCATCTAATAAATACCACTTGTTGGCAATTTTAACGGCATTCCAGGCATGGTCGGCATTGGTGATTTTCCGGTTCGGGTTAAAACCATAACCTTTACTGTAACCCGAAACAATAAAACAGCTAATGTTGCTGTAATCGCACAGGGCTTTAAACAATTCGGAGTATCCTTGGCAAACGGCTTTTCGTTGCTTAAGCGCATCTATGGCAGTCGAAGGTTTTACATTTCCTGAGAAGAACGATTTTGTATCGTATTTAACATTATGTGTGAGCCAAATGTAATAGGCTCTAACTTTTTCTAAATCGGTAGCTGCTTTTTTGTTTAAGTATTCCGCTAGTTTTTCTGGGCTTTTACATTCCGCATAAGAGGCTGTTTTTGAGTAAGAATCAATAGTCGAAAAATCTTGTGCAATTAAAGAATGCGAACTAAGAATTGCTAAAAACAAAACGGATAATTTAATAGTAATCTTCATGGTTTATATACAATTAAGTGTAAATATTTGTTGAATTTTAAAAAAAAACGGATGTTCAAAAAGCAAATTAAAATTATTTCATTTTTCCTTTATGTATTTCTGTGCACTTAAATAAAAACTTTAACACAAAGTTGCACAAAGGAATCACAAAGTTACGCAAAGGTTTTTTTATTTTTTGACAATGTTCTTAATGAAATAATTTGTAAGTATTTATCCTTGAGTAAGCGTTCCGCTTACATAATCAAATTCCCCTGCTGGTGCGAGCTTGATAAAATATACTGGGACACGAGCTGTAAGCTCTCGCCAGCCGAGGCCACAAGATGCAACTTAGCGAAGCGATCTCAACGAAGTTAATCGTGCGGCAGCGAGGGATGTTTACGGGTTAAATGAAGTATGTTCCCGAGTACTCGGGATCGGTAGCCATGACATCGTTTGGGGTTAGGGTTATTTTTTAACGACGACAAGTTTAACGATGTTGTCGTGTTAATATACTATTAAAAAATTTGCAGCGCATATATCAAACCATATGAATGAATTAATCCTTAACTTTGTAAAGGATAAAAATTTACAATTATGAATGCAGCGGAAATAAAACTGGATATGTTCAGAAGGATTGATAACCTTCCCAAAACAGACCTTGAGAAAATTTATAATAAATTTTTGGCATTGATAAACTCCACATCTAATTATAAACTATCGAAAGCTGAACGATTGGCTATTGAACAAGCATTAGAAGAAAGCGAAAAGGGAAATGCCCATTCCCATGAAGATGTGATGACCGAAGCAAAGCAAAAATATCCAAATTTAAAATTTAAATGAGAAAAATTCATTGGAATAATTTAGCCAAGCTCGATTATTACGAGAACATTGATTATCTGCTTAATAAGTGGTCAGAAAAAGATGCTCAAGAATTTATTGATGTTGTTTTTGAAAGCGAGATTATTCTTAGTAAGGGAAATGTTGATTTTAGAGAAACTGATATTGCAGATCTAAGGTGTTATGTTGTTTGCAAGCAGATTACTCTATTTTATAGAATAGTTGATAAGTGTAATATTGAATTTCTTCGTTTCTGGAATAATAGCAAAGACAAAAGGAAGCTAAAACTGTAATTCTACTAAACCCAGCTGCCGCACGAACCTAAGGGAGCTTGCGAGCTCAACGAAGTTAATCCTCTCGTGTGCTTAGATATTAAAAAATAAATTTGATTAGTGTGAGAGCACTTTCGCTGACTAAGCTTTTGGTAGTAATATATATACTAGCTGCAAGTTCTCTCCTGGGAGAGAAACCGCGAAGCGGAGAGAGGGAAAACAGAACAAAGAGTGCAATCTCCCGCTGGTGCGAGCTTGATGAAATATAATGGGACACGAGCTGCAAGCTCTCGCCAGCCGAGGGGGAATAAAAAAAACTTGACAGGTAAACATCTATTTTTTAATTTAGCTAAACCAATAAAAAATAGAAGGCCAAAATTTTTAAAATTTTCTTAAAAACTACATTTATGAGTAAATTGGAATTTGATGCCCATAAAGAAGCATTTATGAGCTTGCCTGACGATCAGGTAAAAGATCCTTTTATGCCTGTGTCGGTAACCATACAAATGGCCGAGAACCTGGCCGTTTGGGCTAAAAACGATGTAGAACAGCTTGCCAAAGCCGGCTTAGATATTACGCTACTTGACGCTTTACCTACTCGTGGTGGTGCTTTACGCTACATTCAAGCGGAATGGATGTCGGACAAAAACACCCGCAGCGAATACGTACAAAAGTGGAAAGAAGACTCGCCCGAGGGTTATGAACTTCAGGCTGACATGGAACACTATTTTCGTTTTGCTTTTCACAAGTACCCCGATTTGCTAAAGCGAGTAGACGAAATTGCCGAAAATAGCGGTCATGCCGATATGATACAAGATTTAATGGATTATGCCACTCTGGGCCACGACAACCAGGCCTTGTTAGAAGGCGTAGGATTTGACCTCCTCTTGCTTGATCGTGCCAAAACCCTAGCCAACAGTTTGTCCGAAACTCTGGCCTACAATAACAACGACAAAAACACCAGTAGCGAACTAAAAAACCAGCGCGACCGTGCCTTTATATACCTGTATCAGGCCATTCAGGAGGTAAACAGGGTTGGTCAATTTGTATTTTGGCGTAATCCCGAACGCAAAAAAGGCTATGTGAATACCTATAAAAACTAAAAAAAAGCTAAGCTGCGTATACAACTAGCAGGGCAACTAGCCTTGCTTTTTTATTTCTTAAAAAAAGCTAAACCCCTAAAAACACTGCCGGAGGACTACCAAAACCTACTGGAGGAGAGGTAAAACTTGCCGGAGGATTGCAAAAAACTACTGGAGGACTATCAAAACCTGCCCGAAGATGAGTTAAACTTGCCGGAGGACTGCAAAAACCTACTGGAGGACTACCAAAACCTGCCCGAAGATGGGTCAAACCTGCCCGATGATGATAATTTAGCTCTTTTACTAAAATTTTAACTTTGGCAAACCATTCACAATATCCACAGTTTGCACACTTACGTTGATAATGCTTAGCAGTAAGTCTAAAATGTAGCGTGGATTGTTTACTTCTTTTGCCCAATCGTTGGGATCATTTTTAATGCCACTGTCTTTATGGGTTGTTATTTGGTAACGTTCCATGATCCACTCGATGGCTGATTTGCCGTTTACCACATATTCGTAGCCTTTTGCCGGAATGTTGCTTAGGACTATGCTGCTGTTGTAATGAATGCTTTCCTTTTATCTTTTTTAGGGAAACGCATTTTTTCTACATGCTAGGTAGTATAGTCATCGGGTGACTGTAAGTCAACCGGTGACTGCACGGTAACATTGGGATGCGGGGCTACGGTTTCGTAATTAATATGCAATTCGGCTAATTTGCGACCTGCTTTGCTGAGGGAAACGCATTTTTTCGACGCGGAATGTTGCATCGTCGGAGTGCGACGCAAAGTTGCGCCCCGACTCAATGCGGATATCCCCTCCAAAGGGGGACTTGCTGCGAATAAGCGGATATTAACGTGGGGTTGTTAAGAAAGGTTTACGCACTCAAAAAAATCTTCGACAAAGGGACAAACGGCTAAATAAAAAATAGTGCTATCGATCTGCCTTAAGCCGTCAGCACTGAGTTCTAAAATATCGTCTTCGTAAAATTCCACCAATATTTCTTTTGATTTATTGTGTATGCAGCTATGAAAGAGTGCTGGACGTTGCCTTTCATAAAAACTTTCCCAATGTACTTGTTTCAGGTATTCGATGTCTGCGTTAGGGTAAAGATTTATAAGCTCCTGCAACTCTTTTTCGCTCTCCTCGCGGGTTTGGGGTTTTATTATTTTCGATTTTGTATTAAAGGATATCTTGTTTTTTTGATTGTAGATGGCCATGCCTAGTGCATCCAAAACTTTAGAGGCACAGAGTAGGCTTTTTTCATGTAGCAATTCGCTTACTTTATTTTGTTTGGATTGGTATTCGGGATACTGTTCAAAAACAAGTGTTTGCAAGGCTCTTGCTAATTTTTCAAAGAAAGCTTGTTCGCGAACACGTGATGCTTCAATGTTTTCTTTCGATTTTCTTAAAAACTCCAGAAACTCGTTTTTATCCATAGCGCCATTGTTTTTAAATGCAAGGGTTTACCAATTGGTTGATTAATAAAGACTGATTTTATAATGAACTAGTACCAAAATAGTTTTTTATGATAAACGAGTCAAGTTTTTTTATTGCGGCTTGTTTTGTTAATATACAAGGCAATGAAACCGACCAAAGGGAGCTCAGTGAAGCTCGCAGTGGCGGGAGAGTTTTTCAATTTGACTTAATTTTATTTCGTGGCATGTAACCGTTGCTTTTTAAACCTAAAGTATAGCTTGCCACGAATAGCAGGCATCATATGTACCCAGAGTTTCGTTTCACTTCACCCTGGGCTATTAAACTTACGCCCTCGTTGGGGCTTTTTTACCATAAATCCTAATTTTATTGTAAATAGCAAATTTAAAATCACCAATTTTTCGCAATTGGTTTTCACCACTTTTTCGCAAATGCAAATCACCAC
>JAEINW010000111.1 GCA_016342715.1 Salinivirgaceae bacterium
CATGTTAATTTTCCATCTTTAGATATAAGTCGTTCTGCAACTTTTGGTTTGCTGTATGCTTTATCTCTAATTTTTTTTAATGATTGTTTATCTGATGGAATTATTTCAGGAACAATCTGTTCTATTTGCATCCCATATTCTGTACCAATCATAAACTCAATATCAGTAAGAGATGTTATTTTTTCGGCATATGATATACTATCTATCAGCTCATTGGAAAGCTCACGAATAAGTTCCAACGATTCCTTTGTAAAAGAATTTTCACACTCTGTAAGTACAGCAATAAAATTATCATTCCCAAAAATTTCTTTAAACTCTTCTGATTTCACTAATACAGGATCATCTTCTAAGAAAAAACTCTCCCACGATGATTCTAAAGTTAAACTCCTTAACCCGTTAAATCCAATTGCTACAACTGCAATAAACAGGGCAATAATTAGCCATCTGCGTTTGATGATTCCAGTGGCACGTTTTTCGAACCAGTTATTTATTTTTTGTATTTTCATATTAAGTTTTTTTATAAAAAACAATATTCTATTCTTTTCAAAAAAATTATTGTTTTTTACATCTTACATGATTATTGTTTTCTGCTTCAATTATAAAATATCCACTATCCAAAATTTTCTTTTTTGTTTCATCCCTCGCCTGATGCCCGTCTTCGATAATTACCATGCCATCGGGTTTTACTATTCGGTTAAATTCTTTCAACAAGGATTTAGTGTCTTCAACCATATGGAACATATCGAGAGCCAATACCACATTAGCGATATTGGCAGGTATAGAACAAGGATATCCTTTTAAGAAAACTGTATCAACGTTACACAGGTTGAATTTTACAATTTTCTCTCTTACTTTATTTATCGCAAGAGGATGAATATCTGCAGCATAAAGCATTCCATCTCTACCAATAGCTTTTGATATATTTTCAATATATCTGGCTGGGCCGCAACCATAATCAACAACAGTTTGCCCTTTCTTAATCCCAAGTCTTTCAAAATTCCTATTTGAATAGTTGGCAATAATATCCATCATTTTCATTATAAAGGTCATTAGTCTAAATGCCCAATTTGGTATATTCTCCCTGTTCTTTCCCATTATTTTTTCATGTAGTTTCATATCATTATCTTTTTAAACTATGTAATTAATACCCCTGAAATAAGTGGAGCGACTTTAACAGCTATAAAAACAAAACCGGCAATTATAATAGTTTCAAAACCGACTTTATAGCTTATGTTTTTTAGTAAATAAGCTGCCAGTAAATCGGTTCCAACACAAAATATTAATGCACCCACAACTCCAAATTGGGCAAATACCCACACCATTAATAAAATCAATGGAATTGCTATTAACGAACCTAAAAATGCAGTTTTGAATAAAGACATTTTTGAATTTTCACAAATAACATGTAGCATTCCTGCCATTCGCGGGCATACAATAAAGAGTGCAAAAGCTATTGCTGTTATTAATATTTCTGAATTCATATTATTTTGTTTTAAAAACTAAATTTGAAATTTTCGGTGCAATTTTAACTGAAACAAAAACAAATAATGCTATAATTGCAGTTTCTAACCCAGCTTTATAACCAATATCGGATAATAAATAAGCAGCAACCAAATCGGTGCCAATACAATATATTAATGCCCCCGTTAACTTAAATTTAGAAAACATCCAAACCATTAATAAAATTAAAGGCAAGGCTATTAATGACCCTAATAATGCAATTCTATAAAGTGGTAAATCAGAATTAGCACATATAACATGTAGCATACCAGCCATTCTTGGACAAATAATAAAGAATGAAAATGCGGTGGATATATAAAGTAATTTTTCTTTCATATTATTATCATTAAGCTTCTTCAATTTTAATAGCAGCAAGAAGTAAAGTCGGATAATCTAATATAAAATCGGGTTCTTTAATATGGAATTTACCAAAACCGGCCTTGCTTAATGCCTGTTTAAAAATTTCTTTAGGAATACAATGACCAAAAAATCCCATGGCTCTTGTCATTAATTCTAAAATAGAAATTGTTGTTTTTGATTCTACATTAGAATCTCCCGACATATGATTCGAAACAAATAAACCACCAATTTTCATTGATCTGTTAATCTTTTTTAATATCTCCGTTAATAATTCTTCAGTTTCCACATATTTATATAAATAGTGAGAACTAAAGAATAAATCATAATTATTACCCCAATACTCTTCTTTCGTTAAATCTAAATCGTGGTATGAAATACGATTAAAATCATGTTCATCATTTTTAATATTTAGGGCTATTTTACAAACTTCTTTCAAATCATAAACAGAAGCATATAGCTCCTTATTCTCATTTAATAAGGAGAACGAATAGTAACCTGAATTCCCAGCAAAATCGCACATTCTTCTAGCATTTTTAAATTCAGGAATTTCTCTAACAAAGTTTACAACATTTTGTATTGCCCCTGTTTTAGAGCCTTGCTCTATATCTTTTATAGATTCTTCGGTACTCCACATATTTTGCTCAAATTTTGGAATATCTCCTTGTAACACTTGAGTTAATTTGTAAAATGGACCTTCGTTTACAACAAATTTTTTTATTGATTTTAGTTGATTAATGTTCGAACTTTGTGTTAAATACACTTTTGACTGTACTGTTAGGCTGTATTTATCTTTATGCTTATACAATAAATTGATACTTAATAGTACTTCTAATAATGATTCGGTAATTCGATCATCAGTATTTATTTTTTGTGATAATTCAGCAAACGACATTGCATTATCCAATAAGGTATCAAATACTGAAACTTCTACAGCTGCATTTATAATATTTGGGAGATAACTTTTAAAAAGTAAATTGTGTATTTCTCCAAATCCTAAATTTATTGATTTATTCATTTTAATACTGATTAGTTTTTGTTTTTATGAGTTGATTATCTTTTGGACAGCAATTATATCCAACTTGAAGCGTGATATGACTAATTTGAAAGTGTGTTTTAAGCAGATGTTCTACTTTTTCTTTTATATGCATCATTTCAAGCATATAAATGTTGTTTTTTAAATTGATATGAGCTTCCAGATGAATTTGTTTATCGTCTAATTTCCATATATGTACATGATGAATATTCTCGATTTCATCAATGACTTCTACTTTCTGTTTTAATTCTTTTATATTAATATTAGAAGGAGTGGTTTGCATTAAGATATCAACAGTTTGTTTTATTACGCCCCAAGTATGATAAATAATGTAAATTCCTACGAGAATAGTAATAAGTGGATCTATCCAAAATATATTATAAATCCAAATGGCAATTCCCCCAAAAATAACAGCTACAGATGATAGTGTGTCACCCAGCAAATGAAGATATGCAGCTTTAACGTTAAGGTTATGGTCTTTGTCTTTATTTAAAACAAGTACTGAAATCAGGTTTGCCAACAAACCAAATATTGCAACAATAAACATAATTTTACCTTTTATTGGCTGCGGATCTGTTAAGCGTTCGTAGGCTTCAAAAAACAAGAAAATACAAATGGATATTAAAACAACAGCATTGAGCAAAGCCGCTAGAATCTCAACACGTTTATATCCAAAAGTATGCTGTTCGTCAGGTATCTTTTGGCTTCTTTTGCCTGCAAAAAAAGCAATAAAAATAGCTGACGAATCACCCAGATTGTGCAGTGCATCGGAAAGCAGCGACAAACTGTTGGAAATTAATCCACCCACAATTTGAATTATTGTAATGGAAAAATTGAGTGCCGCTACCCACAATAATTTTTTTCCACGCAAATTATTTATGTTATGGTGATGTTCATATTCGCTAATGCTATAGTTATGTCCGTTTTTCATGCTAATCTATTTATTTCTTCAATTTAAATTGTCAATTGCTTTTCTTTTAAATTTCCTTTTCCCATTTGGCGTTCTACCATTTTTGCAAACACTCCATTTTGCTGCTTTAAAGTTTTCGGATTTCCACTTTCTGCCACTTTACCATTTTTCAGAACTACTATTTTATCGGCATTGGCTACGGTACGCATACGGTGGGCAATAATCAGCACCGTTTTATTTTTTACCAATTCCGAAATCCCAGCCTGTATTTTGGTTTCGTTTTCTACATCGAGCGAGGCAGTAGCTTCATCAAGCAAAACAATGGGCGCATCTTTCAACAAGGCACGGGCAATAGAAATACGCTGGCGTTCGCCTCCCGAAAGAGTTTCTCCATTTTCGCCAATGATGGTATTGTAAGCTTGAGGCATTTTGCTTATAAAATCATCGCATTGAGCTAGTTTTGCTACACGTATTACTTCCTCATCTGTTGCATTACGTTTACCAATGCGTATGTTGTCCATTATCGAACTGTTGAACAGTAATACATCCTGAAAAACAATGGAATAATTCTTCAATAAGGTCTCTGGATTGATTTTGCTGATATCCTGACCGCCAAGGGTTATTTTCCCATTGCTGATGTCCCAGAAACGGGCAGCCAATTTTGCCGAGGTACTTTTTCCCCCACCCGACGGACCGACCAAAGCCGTAATTTCGCCTTGTTTTGCCGTAAACGACACCTTGCTTAAAACTTGTTTGCCTTCTTCGTAAGCAAAATCAACATTACTGAATTCAATATCGTAATTGTCGGGGTTAAATTTTTCCGTTCCTTGTTGAATCGGCATAGCCTGCATTTCGTTCATCAGGTTGATACGAACATTGAGATATAGCAAAGCTGCCAGATTATTGAATACTTCATTGACAGGATTATAAATGCTTGCCGATATCATCAGAAAGATAAAATAAACAAACAAACTTGTTGTTCCGGCAGCTACCATTCCTGACCCGACAATAATAACACTTGCTAAACCCAGCTTTAAAAAAGCAGCGGAAGAATTGACAAACATGCCTGTTAATAATTCGCCGTTTATTAAATGTTTTTCATACACGTCGACTGTTGCATTCAGTTCTTTAACATAAGCATCTTCCTGATTGTAGGATTTTATTTCCTGTACAGTATCCAAACCTTCCTGAATTTTTTCGCTTACATTGCGCTTGTTTTGATATCCGATTTTATTTTCTCTATCAATTTTTCTTTTGGCAATAAGCAAAATAGCAGTAGCCAAAGGCACTACCCAGAACAAAGCAAGCGATAGTTGCCAGTTGTAAAAAAATAACCCAATAGCTATTAATACAATGCTTATAATTGATGCAAATAGTTGCGGCACAGCATGCGAAAATGTGTGTTCCAAATCGGTGTTGTCGTTCATTATGGTGGATGTCAAATCCGACAGATTTTTTTCTCCAAAGAACGCTAAAGGCAGTTTTCGTAATTTTTCGGCCAGCGAAATACGACGGTTAGCGCTTTCCTCATAAATGGTTGTGAACGTGCTTTTATATTGAGTCATAGCGATGATGAACATTATCAGCATAAAACCAAGCCCAAGTAAAACATAGTACCACAAACCATGTGTGATAGCGAAAGACGGTGAGATTGCCTTGTTCAGATATTCTTCGAGAAACAGGAAAATAAATACTGCCGGAAGCATGAGTGCTATATCGAGCAAAACAGTAAAAAAAGTACCTTTTATAAAGTCTTTTGCTCCTTTTTCCGAAAGGGCTAAACGGCGTTGTATTGTTTTAAACATGACAAACCTCCTTTCCAATAGTCCATTGAACAGACTTTTGATATTCGTTCCACATTTTGGTGTAAATTCCTTTTTTCTTTAATAATTCATTGTGATTCCCCTGTTCGGCAATTTTGCCTTCGTTAACAACTAAGATTTTATCGGCATCGGCAACGCTGGTAAGGCGGTGAGCAATCATCAATACGGTTTTGCCTTCGGCTAATTTTTTAAGTGCCTGCTGAATAAGATGTTCGTTTTCGGGGTCGGTGAAAGCTGTTGCCTCGTCGAGCACTACGATGGGCGCATTTTTCAGAAAAGCACGAGCTAAAGCGATGCGTTGCTGCTCGCCACCTGAAAGGTAAGTGCCTTCGGTCCCGATTTTCGTGTTCAACCCGTTGGGAAGGCGGTCGATGATTTCGCGACATTGTGCCAAATCAACGGCACGGGTTACCTCTTCCAAAGTAGCTTCGTGATTTCCGTATTTTATATTTTCCAACAGTGTTGTTTTGAATAAACGGGTATTTTGGAATACGAAAGAAATGTGTTCCATTAAATCCTTATGTTCGGTATCTTTCACATTGACACCACCAATAAAAACCCCGCCTTCACAGACATCCCAAAAACGAGGGATAAGGCGGGCAATGGTTGTTTTCCCTCCACCAGAGGTTCCTACCAATGCCACTGTTTTTCCTTGTTGAATTTCAAAACTCACATTGTTGACTGCTTTTTTATTTGCCCCCGGATAACTAAACGAAACATTTTTAAAGCTAATGTCGTGCCCTTTAATCCTTTGAAAATTTACCGATTCGGGCAGTTGTTCGGTTGAAGTAAGATTTTCCAGACGGTCTATGGCTTCTTTTGCCTGCCCGAATGCCTGATTCATGTACATACTTTTCATTATACTCAGTGAAAAAACAGGGGTAATAAGAATATACAGGAACAGATTTAAAATTACCATTGCATAATTGCCGGTATTTCCAATCAGTAAAATCGCAACAGGAACTAAAAAGAATGCAAATCCATTGATGATTACGGTATAAGCAGACATAGGAAGCCTCCACATTTTGGTATATCCAGAAACCATTTCTTTATATTTGATGATGCTGTTGTGAAATTTTTTAAATGAAAACACAGTTTGTTGGAACACCTTAACAACTGGGATACCCCGTACGTATTCAACGGCTTCGGTGTTCATTTCTTCAAGCGAGTCCATGTACATTTTCATGAATTTCTTTCCCTTTCCGCCCATCATTGTACTCATAATAGACATAGATAATACAACAGGAACAAGACAGACCAATCCTAGTCGCCAATCGAAAACGAATATTAATATGGCAGCTGTTATCGGCATAACAACAGTTGCAGCGAGATCGGGTAATTGGTGAGCTAAAAAACTATGTGTGATGCTGGCGTTGTCGTCAATAATTTTGCGAATACGACCGCTGGTGTTATTATCGAAAAATCCGAGAGGCATATGCACTATCTTTTTCATAGCATGTCGGCGCATATTTGTTTCGACACGAAAAGCAGCGAGGTGTGAAAGAGATAATGCAAAAAAATAAATGAGTACACTTGCAATGGCGAAGCCAGCTGCCCACCAAGCGTATGTGTTTATACTAGTTTGCGATGATGTTCCAACTTGTATAAATTCACGGATTATAAACCAAATAAGAATGTATGGAGTCATACCGGCAATGGCACTGATTGCGGAAAGCACTAACGATAACGGCAGAAAGGCTTTTCTGCCAGTCATGTATGTTTGAAATTTTGATAGTGTGTTCATATTATTCAAAGCTTACAAAAGAATATGGATAACCAGTAGTTGTAATTACTGCCGAAGGACTTGCTGTTTCGGTTGTAGGGTCGTAGGTATAAAAGCCATTCGATGTTTCTGTTGCCAATCCAAAAACTACTATGCCTTCAATTATGCCAACCGATAATCCATATGCATTGCTTAGCGGTAAGCCAATAGCTTTAATGGTTTTTGCATTTAAATCAATTTCAACAGGAAGACAAGCTCTATCTTCTAAATAATTCACAGGATTACAATAATATGCAGGTATATCGGCAATGCCATACATTTTACCATTCCCAAAATAATTAACAGTATGAATATAATCACAGGTATTTGCCTCGCCCGTAATTGATGTAGTATTGAAGACAAACTGATAACTGTTGTCAAATTCGGTTTCTCCAGCTTTTATTCTTAGAACACCCGAAGTATGCAATGCCCCAAAACCACCCAAACACACCACATAAATATCATTATTTTCATCCATGAATATTGAATTGGGATCCATGACTCTTGTAGGGTAAGAAACCCCTGCTATACTGTCAGTTATCATTTTAACAAGCTCGTTATTATCGGTATCGACTATTAGCACATCGGCATAAGGTCGTTCGGGCGCAGGATAATATCCCCCAACCGATTGTGTTAAACCTACAAACAGCAGATTATCTCTGATAAGCATTGAACCAGGGTCGGGGTTTTGATCGCCTACACCATAGGATGTAATATCTATTTCTTTTATCAGCGACATACTTTTATGGTTAATGACTAGAATTTTACCAATTCCGGGACATGAAACATATACAACATCACCTTTGGTAACCACATTTGTTGCCCATGATTGGGTAGGGAGTGTATATTCTCCTTGTTTTACCAATTCACCATTTACTCTGGTATATTTGGTCATTTTATCTATCTCGTTACCGAATCCCGGAATTACAAAAACATCATTATCACAAACACAAGGAGGAGTTCCGTAACAAACGGGTATTGCAGCCGTATTGGTTAATGCCTTTGGTTCGATATTCTCCATAAGCTGCATATATGCTGAACCTGACATTCCATCGGGATTAGAAAGCATTGTTGATACAAGAATATTTCCGTTTTTTATGATAGGTTCGTCTTCATTATCTTTTTTACAAGAAGAAAAAACAGCCAATAGGCTTAGGATTAAAAGAATTGATTTAATTTTCATGATTATTGATTTTTAAATTATTTATAGTTTTTATTTCCACACATAGCGTATTTTCATCCCGAAATTTCTACCCGGTAAAGGGCGGTTAAATTCGGACAATACTTTTGCATTGGTGAGGTTATTTGCCTGAATGCTAATGAAAACAGTTTGGTTTTTCAGGCTATGTTCAATTCCTGCATTGAAAGTGAGTGTGCGAGGAATACGGCGTTCCTGATAAATACTTTGCTCAAAGTCGTAGAAATATTCCTCTACAAAAGAGCCATCGGTAAACAAACGGGTATTTTGCTCCTTACCACCAAACAGGTTAGCTCTATGCAATTCAATACCTGCATTTGCAAATAAAAAGGGAATATTGGGTATGCGGTCGCCTTTTGTCGGGTTTGGTACCGATGAGCCCGGTTCGTACTCACGGGTATCCCTTAAATCCTGATAGGTTGTATTTGCCCATACATATAACCAGCTTGTGGCATCATATTTTGCTTCTATTTCTGCACCTATGGTTTGCATTTCTCCAAAATTTTCGTATTTGTTCTGCAAAGGGCCGCCGGTAAAGCGAATCATGTTTTCGAGTTGCATATAAAATCCGTTTATTTCAAATTGAAACCGCTTATTTCTTTTAGAAGTTTTATCGTACATAAAACCTAAGTTAAAACTTGTATTACGCTCAGGTTCAAGATTGCCCGATGGGGCTATTATGAATCCATCACCCAACAATTCGGTTTCAGCCGGTAAACGCACATCGTACGCTAAAGATGTTTTTACCAAAAAACTGGGTGTTATCCTAAACCTCACAGCATCGCTAATTCCGTAATCATTTTTTTTCATGTTGATGTCTTCGGGGATTTTGCTTATTCCGAACAAATCAACTAATTGGGTTTGCATGGAATAGAAATAATATTTTACCGTGAAAGCATTTGAAAATTTCTTGTTGGTTGAATTGAATTCATGAGATAATCCGCTTACCCAACTATTCATAACGCTTGTAAAGTTTGTTTTATAGCCTATAACTTTATCAAGCAGGGTATCGCTGGGCAGCCCTTTGGCAAAATTGTATTGCGAATTAAGGTTTATAGAATTACGCTCGTTAATCAAATAATTCAGGTTGGTTTTTTGCATAAAAATATGTTTCTGATTATAAGCATCATTGGGTTGCATCCCTATTTCGCCACCATAAATTGTAAGAGGGACCCGGGTTTCACCTTCCCACGAATAACGCTGCATGGCTTTGTCTTGAAAGCGATAGATTGTATATGCATAATTATTGCTTACATCTAAATCTAAGCCATCTAGTAAGAAATTTGTTTTCTCGTTGTGGTTTGAAAACACATAAGCATCGGAAGAGCTTTTTGCCTCTTGTATATTATATTCTATACCCTGTATTTCTTTTTCTGTATGAATTATAACAGGTTCAAATATTACTTCATCAAACCACCACCTTTTTGAAGTGAATCCACCTCCTAAAACAAATTTTTCAAATTTGTCATGGTCTCTGGGTACATATTTGCCCGGTTGTAAGGGCAGTTCCATTTCATAATTATTGTCGGAATAGGTGTAAAATCCGCCTACGCCAAATTCATATCCGTTTTTGTTCCTTTTTAAAATAGTACTTGCTTTGTGTGTGTTAAAAGATTGGAGGGAATAACTGGCATCAATGTAAGCAGGGGGATATTCTTTCAATACAATATTAACTGCTCCTCCAACAGCAGAGCCACCAAACTTGGCAGGAACAATACCCTTGTATATCTCTACCCTGTCAATAAGGTCGATTGGGATATCGTTTAAATCAAGAAAATCAGAATTATCACTTAAAGGCGTTCCGTCAATAAAAAAACCTATTCGTTTCCCAATCAGTCCACGAACCGATATTCTGGCAGAACTGCCTTCGCCTCCAGAAGAACGAATTTGCACCCCCGATGTTTTTGAAAGCACATCACTCACATCGCTCACCGTGCCTTGCAGTTCGTTCATGGTAATTACGGCAATCGGCATTGCTTGTTCTCGAATTTGCCGGGCTTCCGACTTTGCTGTTACTTGTACTTCATCTATTGTTTTAATAGATTCTGTCAGTTTTACATCAAGAATATTGTTCTTCTGGTTACAATTAATTCTTTTTTCAAGTACTTCATAGCCTATTGAAGAGAATACAACAGTATATTTACCTAAAGGAACTGAAAATTCGTAATTACCATTATTATCGGTTATTGTTCCCTTCTGGAGTTCTTTAATAATTACATTTTCGCCATCAATGGGCTTATTTGTTATTGCATCTATAACTGTACCCGAAAACTGATTTTGTGCAGTTAGTTTAACTGAAAAAATCAATAGTATTAACCAAATAGTAAGGAATATCTTATTTGTCTGCATCTGCTCGTTTTTTATATTATTAAACCTCTTTTAGCTAAATGAATAAAAACAAGACTGAATAAAGAACGATATTTTAAATCGTTCACTATAAGTCTTATAATCAGATGCAAAATAAGAGAATAGTAGAGATGTGGACAATCCCATTTAATAATGAATCATTAATAGAAAAGTCATTATAAAAAGGGGAGAGATTATATGAATGTGTACTTTAGTGAAAATGATTTGGTAATAAAAAAGAACATATTTTATTCTTAGAGGCTTCCCATAAAAAATAGCAACCCAAATAACAACATAAATAATGCACCTATTGAGGAAATAATGGTGTAGAACTTTTCATAGCGTTTACTATTAACTCTAAACAAACGTTTTATTATTTCAGTGGAAAACAACGATATTATTCCTATTAATGATATTGTAATTCCCATCCCAAGGATAATAAAAAAAGCCGAAAAAATACCAACAGAAAGTAATCCTGAAGATGCTAAAAAGGTAACCGTAATTATTGTTCCAGGGCAAGGTACTAAGCCTACTGAAATTACAAATGGAACAATTTTTTTCTTTTCTACATTTTCTTTATAGTGCTGATGAAATAAGCTTTTTATAAGAAGCAAAGCTCCTATAATAAATATAATAGCATAGCTAATTTGAGCAATAATATTTGATGCATTTTCAATTTTTAAAGCTTCAGAAGTATATGTTTTTAAGGAAAAAACAATTATTAATGCTACCACTAACCCTGACAAACCATGCAAAAAGGCAATATAATAGCTTGTTACTATGGCTCTTAAAATTTTTGGCTTTTCTGTTAAAATGTAAGAAAACACAAATACCTTCCCATGACCTGGCCCTAATGAATGTAGTATTCCATATAAAAATGCTAATAAAAAAATAATTAATATGAGACTTTTGTCTCCTGAATTTTTATAACTGTTAGCTAAATTAAACAAACGGTCTTTAATAGATTTTTGTATTTGTGCATTCTTCTTTATAAATGAATTAAAAAACGATTTCTTGTGAGAAGCCACATTGTTTGGTTCGATTTTGTTTGAAGCTGATGTATATTTATTTCCTTCTACATGAACAGTATCATTATTTATATCACCGAACATTGGATTGGTTTGTGAATAGCCTTCAGTAAAAGACAATACCAAACAGATAAATAATAAAATTACGGGTTGAGTTTTTATGTATATTTAATTAAATGATAAAACAACAGTCGATGGATAAATTTGACCGTAATAATAAGCCATGTTTTTATCTTCAACTAACTTCCAAGAATAATCAACCTTACTATTATTTATAAACTTAATTCCCTTCTCATGTAGTGCTACATCAATAAAATAGCTGTGATCAAAAGCAGCAATTCTAATTTTCTTGTTTGGAGTTACTGTATTAATATTGGTATTAATAGTAAAAAAATATTGCAATTTTCCTTTCGTATTTATACTAGCTTTAAAATCAGAAATTGAATCGATTTTTAATTTACTACCTCCATCAATAACATGAATGAAATAATTATAATTAACAAGGTTAGAAAAAGCATTCTTTCGTATTTCTTCAATTTCATCAGGTTCAAAAATGGCATTATTGTTTTTATCAAAGGTTTGCTTAATATCAGCACTAAACATTTGATCAAAGTCAAAACATATCAATAATTTATCAATATTATCGTGGTTAAAACAAATAGTAATATTTGTTTCGATAAAAACATGAGGGTGCGCCTTTATATCAATATGAATTAATACTACGAATAGAAACAGAAAACTCAAATACCGCATAATCCAAGAAATTTAATGCTAATACATTATATCGAAGATGCATTACTTTTATTAATATTTTAATGAAAAAAAATAGCTTATAGCCGTTTTTATATTTTAAAAACTATTTACTTAAATAAAAATGAGTATTAATACTATTCCTAAAAGCATTAACCAGATTCCACGTTTTTTAAATCCGTTTTTTCCTTTTACCATAAATAAACCTGAAATTGCCAGAAATATTAATGTGCCCGAAAAAAAATCGGCAAAATACTTCCACCCATTTGCCTGGTTAAAATGTAACTTATTTACAAACGCAATTAATCCATTTTTTTTATAATATTCAACAGCTACTTTACCATTTTTCGCATCATAATTGCCCTTACCTCCTTTATAATAAAACTGTACTTTATCACCTTTCACAAAACATTTGGTTAATGGCAACTTTGGATACTGCATTTCCCATTGTTCTGAAAAACCACCAATACTTAAACCCAATGACAAAGAAGAATAGGATTCGTTGGTTGTAATAACCGGAAAGGATTCTTTATGGGTTAAGAAAATACCTGACAGTGCATAAACTATAGTAACTGCCACCGTGAAATATCCTAAATCGCGATGCCAATTACGTAAAACCCGAGTTAATCTGCTATTCCAACTCATACTTTTCTGCTTGCACTGAATATATGGTATAAAAGGGTATTTCGCCTGTAGTTATTTGTTTATAGATGCTTTGAATCTCTGCTATTTCTTGCTTAAAATGTTCGGTATTTTCTTCTCCTTTATGACTGTCTCTTACATTTTTTTCCCATGCTTTTACCATTTCAGCGCTCATTTTTACAGGCTTAAGCTTCCCCTTTACCTTTGCTAAATTCCCTGCAACACTAGCATCCATAATATCAAATTCTTTGCCCAACTCAATTTTCAATTCCTGCGAACCATCGGTGCTAAGTATTTTAAAACGCTTTCCGCCATGACGACACACATGGTCGATTATACCACTCACGTAAATGGTTGTATAAGATAAATCTTCAGCTTGTTTCAATAAGCCTTCAACAGTTAAATAATTTACATTTACTACCTTTTCAGAAACAAGAATACTCTTGTTGTTTTGTTTTGATTTTTGCTGATTGCAACCACAAAAAAGGAGTGACACAGCAAGGGTTAGAGTTAAAATAATGTTTTTCATAAAATTTGTTTTTAGTTATTATGCTAAGAATAGAATACTATCCTCACTCTTTCTTTAAATACTAAATGATAATGTTGTCTTGAAATTGCGCCCCATAGCAGGAATATATGAACCAAAAGGCTGATAGTTGCTATCTAATAAATTTTTCACTATAAACCTCAACTTGGGATTTCCTGGCAAAGCATTAGAATTCAATCCTATCGATAAGTTAAAAACCAGATACCCTTCAGATTTTTCATAACCCCACGGACCAGCATCTGAGCCTTCAGGAATAGCAGCTACCCGATTTTGTTCGGTAGCATATTCTGAATTGAATTTAACAAAGTATCCTGTTAACCAAAGGCGGTTTACCAAACCTAAATACTTTAAGTCGATATTGGTTTTAAGGGGAGGAATTCCAAACAAAGGTTCATCATCACCAATCGACTTATCGATACCGTATACATAAGCAGAACCTAGTCCGGCAAATAATGCATTGCCCGGTTTAAATACATTATCGAAACGATATGATGTGGATAGTTCTCCGCCATAAATAATCGCATCGGTGTTTTTAAAAGTAAAGTCTACATCTTCAACATCTAAAGCCTGTGTTTCGTTAATAAAATCGTTTAACACATTATAAAAAAGAGCTAAATCGTAATTCAGTTTTTTATTGTTTGAGTACCCACGAAAACCTAGGTCAAAATTCCAACTATATTCAGGCTGTAATTCTGGATTCCCCATTTTTGTTCCTTTACAACTAATTACTTCGGTAAACAGTTCTTCGGCAGTTGGCATTCGAAATGCTCTACCAGTATTAAAAGATAAATTGGTGTTTTTATTCAACGATACTACAATACCTAAATTGCCACTCAAGGCAGTGCGACTTTCATGTTGTCCAATTAGGCTGTCGGTTCCACCTTCCAGCACTTCGGCATAATCATATCTTAATCCTGATACTAAATTCAATTTTTTACCAAGTTTTGTTTCATTACGTAAAAAAGCTCCAATATTTTGTTGGCCAGCACCCGAATAACCATCTAAAGCACCTTCAGTTTCATTATAATAATCTATTACTTCTACCGGGTTATCTAAACGAAATGCATATGCATCGGCACCAACAGTAAGCCTACTTTTAACGGAAAGGTTAATTATTGAATAAGCTTGTCCTCCACCATAAAAATCATTGTAGTGTACCAAATCTAATGAAGATAGTTTACCACTAATTTCGCTATACTTATATTTAAAGTAATCGCGCATGCCTTTATCAGCATAAGCATTAATTTTAAATACCTCAATAATTCCTTTGGGTAAATATTCATAGCTGAAACTTGTATGCAGATTTTCTTCTTTGTTACGAATTTTTGTGAATTTTTTTGTTGGTCCGTTAAATCCACGTGGTTTACCCCAGTCGCCATAATGATAATCAATATTAGCTTTTAGAATATTTTTGGGAGAAATACGAACTCCTGTATTTAATGAAAAATCACGATCTTCAACATTACTATTTTCAGCTAATTTGCCATTACCATATATGTAGTTATTTGTTTTGCGAAATTTACCATTCGCTTGAATACCAAAATTCTCAGTCTTATGGCTAATACTTGCCATTTCAAGAAACTCGTTATTGTTACTTCCGTAACCCGTTAATATATTGGCCTTTGTTTTTCCCTGACCAAAAGGTTCGTGACTAATAATATTTATTATACCTGAAATAGCGCCACTACCATACATAACTGATCCTGGACCTTTTATAATTTCAATTTTTCGAACATCGTAAATATTCATATCCTGCCCAAAATATCCACCCGGGAAAGTTCCTATGCGGCGGTTACCATCTTTCATCATAATTAAACGCTTAGAATTGAGTCCACGTAGGATTATTGGTGAATGGTATTCCCAAACTTGAGTAAAACCCGGCGTAGTAGCTAATACATCGGTCATATTTGAATGAAAATTATCTTTTATATCGCGCTGATATACAATAGAAGCTGATTTAGATAATTTATTTTTAGAAAGCTCATAACGAGTAGCTGAAACTACCACATCATCTAATTTTTCCTGTTTAGAATCTAACTTTACAAGAAAAATGTTAGGAATTGAAGCGCCAACTACTTTTACCTCCTTTTTTAAATAGTTGATATGGCTAAAAACAAGTTTTAAATTGGGCTTTGTTTTTATAGATAAAGAAAATACACCATCAATATTTGTTGATGTACCATTAGATATGCCAACAACGCTTACATTTGCAAAAGCAATAGGTTTATTGCTTTTAGCATCAATGGCTTTTCCACTAACTTTAATTAATTCTTGTGCTGTTGCACTAAAGGCGATGAACGACAGTACAAAAATAAATAGAGTTATACGATTTTTATTTGTAATCATTTGTTTTTAGACTAAAGAAAGGAGGAGCCGTTACCAGAAAAATAAATCATGAACGACTCCCCTATTATAAAATGGCTTATATAATACAATAGTTAAATTCCTAATTAAGGTAATCCCAAGTTATAGCAACATACCCCGATGCTGTAGGTGCAGGTTTTGCAGGAAAATCAACAACAATAAATTTAACCAATTTACCTTCTCTGGTTTTCACAATCCAGATAGGTTCATCTTCAAGTATATCATTTTTTGCTGCAGCTTTCCAAGCTTCACCTATAACAAGCTTTGCATATTCGCTTTGCAGTCCTTCCATCATTGGAGCGCCAGTTTCTCCTTTAGTAACTGATGCTATATTAAATGCAGCATCGTCAGTAGCTAAAGTATAACTCGCCACATTAGCAGAACTCAAAGCATTAAACTTAATAAGCCCTTTGCAAGTAGCATCTACACTAGAATAATTAACAGCTTCGGACTTAGTGTTTAACTGAATAAAAGGAGCGCCACCTAATGTACCATCACCATTTTCTCCTTTAATAGTGCGTATCTTAAGGTCATATTGAAAATCAATTACAGATAATGAATCCATATTATTTGCACCACCTTTTTCTCCATTGTATTGAAAATCGAATCCTACACCGCCGGGGTTACGCCCTGCACAAATAAGATAAGGTGCTTCTACACTTACAAACTCACTTGTTTTTTCAATGTTATTTTCATCTTCGTCTTTCTCACACGAAATAGCCATAAACATAAGCAATGCCATTGCTGCACTTAATACAAAATTTGATATTTTCATTTCCTTCTTTTATTAGATTAAATATTACACAAAAGAAGAGAAAAGTAGAAATTTGGACAATCCCATATTCTAATGGATTATTAGTGATAAAGTCACTATAAAAAGGGAGAGTTTGTAAAAAAATAAAACCAAATATTGTATAATAATGTATGGAACCTACATTTCGGGTACTTTAGTTAGCTAGGATACTTAGTTGGGTTAAGTAGTATATTATTAAGCAAATACCTGAATATGGAAATCCATTTTTACTAAGTAACTAAGTAAGCAATATGGCTTTTGCTTAAATCCTAAATACGTCATTTCATTGTATTAATATTTTTAAGCCAATTTTTATGTTTAACTTTTTTAAAACGTAAATAAAATTCACGTTTTTTATTTTCTATGCAACAAGTCCC
>JAEINW010000112.1 GCA_016342715.1 Salinivirgaceae bacterium
CTTTTACTCCCTTAACAACATTTCTTAGAACCTTTCTGCTCTACTGTATTTCTGTAAAGCGGGTGCAAAAGTATTCGATTAAGGCTTACAATCCTAATGTATTTTAAAGTCTTTTTAATTTATTTTTAGCTAATTTGACAATCTATTAACAACCAGTATTTTGCGATCGAAATTATTTTGGTAAATAGTCTAAATCAATTTTTCCCATAGAGCGATATAGGTTTATTCGAGCTGTTTTGTTTAAATCTGACAAAGAACTTACAACCTTTTTCATTGCAAATCTATTGCCCTTTTCTTCGAATTCACACAATGTAAGCTCATCGGGAAACCTCCTAATTGTTGCATACTTAACAATATTACTCTCTTCTGTTAATAATAAAGGACGAATAATACTAAATTTTCCTTTGAACATTTCTAATTCGGGTGCCATGGAACTTATATTTCCATGATATGTCATATTTAATAATAAAGTCTCTATAGCGTCATCCATATGATGACCTAGAGCCAATTTATTACAATTAAGTTCTTCTATTGCTTCAAATAAGATTCTCCTTCGTTTCCATGAACATATAAAGCATGGCGATTTCTTCGATTCTGACAAATCGCCCAATTCCATACTCCTATAATGCAATGGAACAGATAATTTTTTACACAAATATTCCAGAAAAATTTTATCTATTTCATGCGGAGCATCAATAACTTCGATATGAACAGCTTTTAAATTAAAATGGAAAGGAATATGTTTCTTTAAAAAAGCCAATGCTTCCAATAAAAATAACGAATCCTTTCCACCCGATACTGCAACTAAAATTGTATCATCAGGTTTTATTAATTCATATTTCTGAACTGCCTTACCCACTCTTTTTCTGGTATTAGTCAGAAAAAGTTTTTGCTCTTTATCATTCATACAAAAGTTAGATTCATTAAAAAAAATAGTCTGCTAATATAATACTAGCAGACTATTTTTTTATATAATGATGTAGTATTTAAAATATCATTAGTTTTTGTGTTGATTTAAAACCATTATCAATAATAGAAATAATATATACACCTTTAGCCAAATCATTAATTAAAATCTCTTGGTTTTGGTCTAAAAGACTCGTTGTTAAATAGATCTTGCCTGAAACATCTGCAATACAAACTGTAGCACTATTAGAAAAATTAAAGTTTGTGTTAATATTAATTGATTCCTTGGCTGGATTTGGATAAATAGTAAATTCACCAAAAGCCTTGTTATTTATTATCCCAACAGTATTTTCAACATAAAAGCAATGGTACAAAATACTGCCAAAATCTATTTGAAGTTGTTCAATTACATCATATTGAGCCCGATAAAATCCGATTGATCCAACTCCTGTAATTGAGTTGTTTGCCCAAAAACTTAATCCATCTCCTCCCTCATCAGTAAGAACAAGTTCATAAAAGCCATCATCTAAATTAAGAGTATCTCTGTATCTTGTGGATTCCAGCATATTATCTCGTAAAAAAACCACCTCTCCCTCAGCATTTCTAATCTCCAGATAATTTTCTTCAGGTCGTTTATTTGTTTTCAGTTCAAGAAAAAAGAATTCATTATAAACTGATGGAGCATCAAATAGCGATGATGATTCATTATTATAGCCCCATTCATCTTCTTTGTCATTAGGATTTCTAATATATATATTGAATTTCCGAACTTCACCCTGATTATCATATGTTAGTTCATAATCTATTGATGGTAATTCAATTATTGCATTTTCTAAGGATTTAATTTCTCCTGTCCAATGATAATTTTGAGTCTCATTACCATTGATATTGTATTCAAAATCGAGACTAAGCAGATCATCTGATCCATTGTTTTTCACTTTAATAAGAGGTCGTGTACCAAATGGATTGTTTCTACTATAGCGTGGATCGTTATTTGGAGCAATTATTTCTTCAATTGAAGCTTCTGTTATAAAATTCATTGGACCATATTGCACCATTTGCGATTCAACAATGTAAATGGGATGAAATCCAGCATTAAAATCGTAAGTGTATGGAGCCATATCAACATCTATAACAATAGAATCATTATTGTCAATCATATTTGAAATATCGTGAATGTAGGTATCTGTTTTATCTCCAGGGCACCATCCTGCTCTGTCGTAAAGCCAAGTTCCAGCCTGAGGATATAAAGCATTTATTCCACATGATTTCCATATTAATTGAGTGTCAACTACATTTTCATTAATTTTTAAATAATAATTTTTTGGACAAAATTCGGCACAGTTTTCTGCTCCGCCAAAACTATGGCCCGATGCAGTGTACCTGATTTTTGCAAACATAGCATCTTCAACAATATTCATTTTTTTTGCATTTAAAAATGTTTCAATGCTGGTTTCAGGATTCCCATAAATAAAGCCTCCCATGCCACTACTGTAAATATTTTCAATTGATAATGCCTCACGAGGAGGTGTGCCCTCAATAAATTTAAAATCAAGTGAAGCTGTAAAACCATCTTGCCACCCACCGTAAAATACACGCACTTTAACCGAGTCTTTTAAAATTGAGGTAAAATCAGTTACATCGAATGTATAAGTATGTTTCCAATTTAGTGAGTAATTGCCAGCGTAAGGAGTCATAATTCGAGCCAATTCAAAAGGTAGAATTATTTCATAAACATTGTAAACTTCAGCATATTCAACAACCCAAGTAGAGTCTGCAACTATTAAGGTGGAATCTAAAATGGTTCCATTCGAAGAAAATTCATAATTGTAATAATTAGCGGGCCAGACTTTCAGAGAATCAGTCTGTTGAAATGGATTCTCTATTGAATTAAACTGTTGAATCCAAAGCGAATCATTTTTAACCAGCTCTGTTGATGCTGTTTGTTCGTTAAATACAGTTAAAAATGTAGGTGTTAAATTAAAATTAAAGGTATCAATAACATTATTATTAACAGTAAAACTCGGAGCCAATTCCAATATACTATCTAATTCATGGGTATTATGCAATAGCTCAAATTTAACGGTATAATCCCATTCACTGCATCCTCCAGTAGGACAACCCAGAGTAATATCTAATAAAATTTTATGATAATCATTTGATCCATCGGGTAAATCAACCCAATTATCCCATCTTCCATACCAATTTAAATGCGTTTCGTTATGTGCATTAATAACTAGGGTATCGCCTTGAGCCCAAATATTATTACCCATAAATATTATGGCAATCCAAAATAATAGCTTTTTCATTATAAATAGTTGTTTGTAATTTTTATAAAAGTACAAACATAATATGTAAAGCCTAGGCAATAAGCATTGGATTATCAAAGACAAAAAAGGGACAATTGTAACAATTGTCCCTTTTTATGTTATCGTAGCTATAATTTTACTCAGCATATCTATAGCCTAATCCATTTACCGTTTCTTTAACTTTAGAGAAATCAATATTTTCTCCATCAATTTCAACAATACCGGTTGACAAATCTGCAGTCACATCCTTAATAAAATCTAGTTTTTTAAGATTATTCTCGACATTAGCTTTGCAATGATTACAAGTCATTCCTTCAACTTTAACTTTTTGTTTTCCCATAGTATCATTAGTAATTATTGTGTTCTTCACTTTTAGCTTTCTCAAATATTTTTGCAAATAACCATTTGCAATTAATAATATCAGCAATATTCCCGATCCAAGTTTAATCCAATTAGGCAACATTTCGTGTTCATGAGCCAAATGACTAGAGTTGATAATTTCAAACCATGATGCTGGCAATAAATAGTCAATAACTAATCCAAAAACTAATGCTCCGGCAATGATTGATGATAAATATCCAAATAGCGTTTTTTTACCCATCACATTTCCAATCATGGTAATGGTTGCCGCATTTGTTGCAGGACCTGCCATTAATAAAACTAAAGCGGCTCCAGGAGAAAGACCTTTTAATATTAATATGGCAGCCAAAGGAACCGAAGCTGTTGCACATATATATAATGGAATAGAAATTACCAACATTATTAACATTTGTAATAATGGAGATAGTCCCAAGCCTCCCACAAAGTCATCGGGTATAAGCGCAGAAATAGCAGCCGCCAAAACAAGACCTATAATTAGCCATTTTTAAATATCTTGCAAAAATTCAACAAAGCCATATTTAAAAATGTCAATTACTTTTTCTTTAAATGTCAATACTTTGACCTCCTCCGCAGTTGAAGCTCTTGTTTCGATCTTTTTCTCTTCTTTTTCTAAGGAGTTGGTAAACATTCCACCCAAAACCCCAGTAATAAATGCAATTATTGGACGAATTATGGCAAAGGGTAAACCTAAAAGTGAGTAGGTAACCAAAATAGAATCGATTCCGGTTTGCGGAGTAGATATTAAAAACGAAACCGTTGATCCTTTGGATGCTCCATTTTTATAAAGCGACATTCCTGTTGGAATTACACCGCATGAGCATAATGGCAAGGGAATTCCAAATATGGATGCATTAACTGCTGATGAAAATTTATTTCCTCCGAAATATTTTTGAATAGTAGCTGTAGGAAAAACTGCATGTAAAACACCAGCAATAAAAAACCCTAATAAAAGGTAGGGAGCCATCTCGCCAAGAATTAAAATAAAATCCCAGAAAAAACTTATTAAAATTTCAATCATAATAATTATATATATGATTCTATTTGACAAAGATTATTGATTTTTGTTGAATTCATATCATAATTTCTAAGGATTATAAGATGCTTTAACAGTAAAAAGTGATGTAAACGACAAATATGATTTTTCATAGCACATTTGTAAAAATATTTTATTTCTTTTGCTCATTAAAGCAAGAAATATGGAATATGTTTTTATTTTGGTCGAACCAGCTGTTCCTGAAAATATTGGCGCATCATGTAGAGCTATTAAAACAATGGGGTTTACTTCAGTGCGATTAATTAATCCTAAAGGTCATTTAAACAATGAGGCCAAGTGGCTAGCCCATGGAAGTAATGATATTCTTGAAAATGCTCAATTATTTAATAATTTAAGCGAAGCAACTGCTGATATTGATTTTATAATTGGAACTACTGCAAAAAACAGAAGTGTTAAGCTTGATTATTATTCTCCAGAAGAGGCTAACACCCTCATTAAAAATAAAAAAGACTCTATAAATAAAGTAGCTATTGTATTTGGACGAGAAGAAAGCGGACTCACAAATGAAGAATTAAATTTATGTGACATTGCCGTAAGCATTCCATTATTTGCACCATACCCATCCATTAATTTAGCTCAATCGGTAATGATAATGAGTTACTCCTTATCGAAATGCGAATTAAAAAATAGCATAAGTAAGAACAATACTTCAGATTTCACGTTTCTAAAACAAAAAGCAAAACGCTTATTAAAATCAATCAATATTAATGAACAACATAATTTATATGGTCGGATTATGGAAAGAATATCCATTGCTTCGGATTCCGATATAAATATAATGCTTTCAGTTATTAATAAGATTGAAAAGAAATTAACAAATTAACAGTACATGAGTTTTATTGTAAACAAGTTGCAATCAGGTGGTTTAATGACCAATTATCAATGTTCTGTTAGATGTGCTCATTGTCGGCATAATGCTTCGCCTGAGCGAAATGGTGGTTTTATTAGCGAAGAAATGACAGCTAAAATTCTCACAAAACTTGAAGAATTCGGTTGTAATTCTATACATATTGAAGGTGGTGAACCTTTTCTTTTCCCTGAGGAATTACTGCGTACTGTGAAACAAATTAACGAAAGCAAAATTCACTTAGAGCATATTGTTACTAATAGTTCCTGGTATCAGAATCAAAAAGACACAAAAAATCTTCTTAAACAACTTCAGCAAAACGGATTACGACGTTTACTTTTAAAAGTTGGACCCTTTCAAAACGAAAGCATTCCACTTAAAAAAGTTCAAAATGTTGCACAAGTTGCTGAACAACTTGGTATAAATAGCATTATTTGGGACAATGAAATATACCCCGATGTAGCAGCTTTTGATAATACAAAAACCCATACATTAAAGAAATATATTAAAACATATGGCGATGGATATATGAAAAAACTGGCTGAATGTTTTAATGTAACTTTTGCAGGACGATCTTTCGCTGCTTATGAAAAATTTCTGGAAAAATATTCAGTATGTGATCTTTTATTACAAAATAATGGATGCCACAATGACTTTCCTACTGAAACTCATTTTCATGTTGATTTATTCGGGAACTTTATTTTTTCGCACACAAATGGAGTTACAATAAACATAGATGATTTAGGGAAAGAAATAGATCCTAAAAAATACCCGTATTTAACCATTCTACTTAATGGCGGTATTAAAAGTTTATATAAATTAGCTTCTACTAAATATGATTTTTATCCAAAATCAACATATATATCGAAATGTCATTTATGTTATGATATTCGAAGCTTTTTAGTAACACAAAAAGGAATTGATTCCCCTGATTTGCAACCCTTAGAATTCTATTTCGAAAATTAATTTATATTATTAGAGAAGCAATATCCTTTGCATTTGTTTCTGCAGCTAAAAATATTTTGGGGTTTCTAAGTTGAAATTTTTCTATTACTCTATCTACAAAATCATCTCTAACTGTTAATACAATTATTGCTTTTTCATTGGTTAACAACTTATTTATTGACGATGCCCATCCTTTATTCTTAATTTCAAGGAAACCCACCTCATCAATAACAAATATTTCCTTAGTTTTTACATTTTCAGTGCTTAATATTTCATGTCCAATGCGAAGTGTTTCATTGTTAATTTGAAATCTGCCAATTGAATTTTCGTTAATAAGGCCAGTATCTTTTAAAAAATGATAACTTTTATCGGTTTCAATAGAAACAATATCGTAACCAACCGTTTTTAAATTTTGCAATACTCTAGGCGAATAAAAACCACGTACGTTTATGTTGCTACTTTTTAATCGAACAACAAGCTCTTTTAAAAATGTAGTTTTACCCGAAGCAATTCCTCCAGTAATTAGAATACAAAGGGGAGTCTGTCTATTTTTCAATTCAATAAATCGATGTTCGGCATGATAAATAATTAACTTAATAACCAAAACTGGTTTTTTAATAAATGTTTTGGCATTGGGCAAGTTACTTATAATAAAAGGCAACGACTCTAACGAAAGTTCCAAAGCATCGGGTAGCTGTTTGAATGCAGTTTGCGAAAAAAAAGTTCTAATCTTTGGATTGTACAATTCCGTACCCAAAACAGCAAAACCAACAATAACCACAGCAGCTCTAAAATTCATTTGAATTCCAATATATACACCATCAAACCAAGTTGCTTTATCTCCATTTAAATACGTAATTACAAAAGATGATGCCATGGTTATAATTAAAAATAATATCCAAAACTTGGGTTTTAACAAATGTCTCAATCCTCTTTTATATCGTATTGCCCATGTTGTAATTAACAATATTATTAATGGTACCCAAATATATGCGGGTGTTCGAGCTATTAAAAATAAGCTTAAAACAAAGCCAAAAACACTAAATATCAGCCATGGTATGGAGTAGTTGAATTCCGAATGACCTATTGTATTGTAATTAAATAAATTTTTAGATGTTAAATTATTAAAATCCGAATTTTTTAAGGTTAAATTTTTACCAATTCGTATTCCTATAAGCGCTATAAATAAACCGAAAGCTACATATAAGCCCAATAAAATAAAAATAGGCATCCACACCATGTTAAAATTTAATGATAATTGAGTATCAACAAAACGCATAAGCTCTGCATAAATATCAACCACATTAAATCCATAAAAAAGAATATAATTAATTATTTTTTGAAACAACACCCATGCCATGGCCAAAGATGCGCCCAAAAAATATCCTAATATATTTCGCCCTAAAAACCGAACAGAGAGTTCAAATAATATGGCTTCCATTAATATGGCAACCATGGGTCCAAATATTACTGAACTTGGCGACATGGTTTTCATTAAGGCACATATTACTCCAGTTCTCCAAAATAATCCTTTGTCTTTCCAAATATATGAAGCGGCTATCATTAACAATAAACCAATGCCCGTTAGAATATTTCCTTTAAATGGAATGTGCAGATTATGCAAAAAACTACCTAAAATAATTTCAGATGCTGCCCAATTAGCTCCTAAAACTGCTGCTTTAAGCCATACATCAGAAAGTTTAGAAGCTCTTTTCATTTAAAATACAGATTTTTTCGGCACAATAGGTAAACAAATGATAACCTGCTGCACCTTGACTTATTAATGGGAATAACAACTCAGGCTTTGATATTAAGGTTCCACCAATAATATCAATGTGCTTTTCAAATAAAACCTGTGGAATTAAATTACTCGAAGGCCCCGTAATAATAACCTGTGCCTTATCGTTGCAAGCCAACAATAAATCATCTAAGGTGTTATTTACAATGGTTAAACCTGTAATCACTATTATATCTGATTTTGGCAATACCTCGGTATATTTATGAGCCGGAACAAAATATTGTCGATGCTCTGGAAGCATAGCCTCTTCATTCAATTCCAGAACATTTAAATGACATTTTGTTTTACTTACTTTTTTAATATAGCTATGAAAAGCTCCAACAATGGTAATTACTTTTTCCCCACTTAAATCGAGCAAATCAATTGGATCTGTTTCTCGTATTACTTTCAATCCAAAAGTATCCATGAGTTTAACCGATATCGCATTCAATGCCGCTACCCTAAGTCCATTGGGTAAGCCGTTATTTTTTTTGCATTCAAAAAGTTCTAACAAAGTTCTACCTTTAATTTGCAAAGGCGTAAATTCACCAAAATCTCTATTTTTTTTATCACAATGAATTTCAGCATTGGGTTCAAAACTTGCCATTCCCTGCGACCCATCTGATAACTCAACAGCTAACATATAACCACCTACGCAAACATCTTTAATTGTTAATTTTAAAAGTTCGCTGTGGTTCTCTTTTAAATAGCTGTAATTTTCGCTTAATATTGATGCCATTATTTTTATAGATTAAAATTAAGTGCAAAGTACATATTTCTTCCTGCTTCAGGATATCCCTCTTGAATGAAATAATTTTTATCAAAAATATTTTTCACCCCAAACTCAAGTTTTACAAACTTTTTAAACTGATATGCCGAATGAAAATTCATTACATAATATCCATCAGAAACTCTACTTCCATCACTTTCGTTAATTCGTTTTGAATTATACTCACCCAACAAATTTAGTAAGATGCTTTTCGATAATGAATATTCAATTGCTGCAATAGCTTTATGGTCAGGCACATCAATAAATAATATTTCAGGATTACTGATATTATTTCTTTTAATATATGAATATAAACCTGTAAGCTTTATTTTTTTAAGAGGCAAATAAGTTAAACTTACATCACCTCCGTAAAACTCCGATTGACCTGTATTTTGCATTTGCATCAAATCATCTTGCACCTTACTAACCATTTGTATGGTACTGTTTAGTCTGCTGTAATAGATTTCGGGATGCAAACTAAGCTTATTATTTGGGGCAATTTTAATTCCAAACTCATAATTCATTGCATGTTCTGCTTTTAACTCTGGATTAGGAATTGCCACACCCAAACGATACGAATAGCGATCTTTCATGGTTGGAAATCTACTTTTATACGAGCCGTTGAAATTTGCTTGAATTTTAGTATTAAAATTATAATAAACACCCAATTGGCTATTCAGCGCTTCGCTCCTGTTTTTTGATAATTCTGAAATATCTCCACTACCGGAATTATAATCTTCGGCTTTTAAACTTTGCTTTACATTATAACTTACACCTGGAATTAAGGTAAGTTTTTGCACAGGATTATAAATATGCTCTATGCCTAACGAATAAGTATTATCAGCAAATTCACGAATGGGTTCGTCTAAATTATGCTCGAAATGATGATCGTTTTTTAGATGAATGGCTGCCTTAAATAAATTCTTAGTATTTATTTTACTACTAAAAACCATGTTTCCGCCAAAAGTCTTATCGTTGTAAAAACTAACAAAAGCATACCCTTTTTCCTGAGTTGTAAAAGTATTGTCATCGTAACTATGTAGCTCATTTTTAAACCTATCGTAAAATAGTTTTCCTTTTAGATATGACTTTTTTCCAATGCTTGTTTTTGACGCAAAATAGATGCTCTCTTTGTCCCAATAGGGCCATTGCCAATAATGTAATTTTATAGTTTCGTGAGTACCTAAATATACAGGATTGCCTTTTTCGCCATGAGCATACGAATAATTAATACTGTACTCATCGGTTTTATTAACTAAATACCCAAGCTTAACATTTGCTTTTAAATCTTTTCGGTACGAGTTATCTCTTTTGTTATCTAATTCAAAATCAGATTTTTCTACATCTGAGGATAATTGCATATAATCTCTGTTGTACAGAGAAAAATTGGTTTGATAATAAAGTTTTCCAAAATTGCTCCCAAGATTTAAATTTGCTTCATATCCATTGCCGCTCATTGCGCCAATTTTTGCATTTAATTCTAATTTTTTTGTGGGTTTTATTCCTACAATATTAATAGCACCCCCTATGGTATTTGCGCCATATAATATGGATGAAAAACCGGTAGAAACTTCAATTTTAGACACCCCATTGGTTGTAAATCGAGCCAAATCAACATATCCATCGTAGGGAACATAAACCGGTATTCCATCAATAAAAACCGGAATGCTTCTAATATCAAAGCCTCTTAAATAAATACTACTCTCATTTCTGCCACCAATATTTGTGAAAGCAACCGATGGCAACGCATTTAAAGCGGTTCCAATATCAGATGTATTGAATGTTTGAAAATCTTTGCTTACTAATGTTTGCTTATCAATTTGACCTGTAATAACTATCTCACCTAACTTATACACATTATTTATAACTTGAACACTATCACTATTCGCTTGTGAATAAACATTAAATATCACTGCAATAAACACATACAACAATACTATTTTTCTAATATTCGGATGTTTCATAGTCATATTTCCTTTTGAGGGAATGGTTATAAATGCGAATGTAATAAAAAAATGAAGTCTAGTTTTAAAAAGGTCTAAATAAAACATTGTAAACAAATGAACTTGTTCTCATTAAAGAAAGGGAAATAGCTTTAAACTTGAACCCAAAATTGCAATGTTATTTAGTTAGTGAGATCACATTAATTATTTTGCCAATGCGGCCACTGACACCTAAAGGGTAAGCCACGAGCGCTGTACCCTTTAGAGTATTTTGGGGTGAGTAAAAGCTTATTATCTTAACTAAACGACATTGCCCAAAATTGTCATTAGCAACTGGCAAAATGACAATTCTCTTATTTAAATTCATGTCTTGAGTTAAAACTCATGGCTAATTACATTAAATTCCTTTTTTGTACGCTGTATTTGAAGTTGGATAGATTAATCTTTCAATTTCATGCTTTGAATGGATATCACTCTCAATAAACTTTTCAAATAACTCAATAATTTTCAGCTTATCTGCTCCTATTTTGGTTGCTGTTTTAATAGCTTGCAAACCGATTAAAAACTTAAATAGTATTGGATATATCAGCACGAATATCTTTCAAAATGTCATTTATGATATGATATTCGCAGCCATTTGGTAACTGAGAAAGAAGTAGATTCTCCTGACCTGCAACCAAAAGAATTTTATACTGAGAATTAAATTTAAACTCTCAATTCTATTTTAATTATTATTCTATTTTTTTACATTTTAAAGAAATAAGTTTTTTCTTTGTGCCCTCATTTAATAATGCAAATAAAATCATGAAAAAAATAACAAGCATAATTTTCTCAACCATATTAATATTTCATATATATTCTGTTAAAGCTCAAAATTACAATCAAAATATTGATAATATTGTTGCTGAATGTTCCTACGACACTATATTACAAAATCTCGATGAGTTTGAAGACCTGGGAATCAAAGAACCTGGCACAACTGAATTAGAAAATACTTTATTTTGGTTGGAAGATAAATATGCATCCTACGGATATTCTGATTTTTACAGAGATACCTTTACCTATGCTGGCCATACATTGGTTAATTTAGTGGTAACAAAACAAGGCTCACAATTCCCTGACAAAAACCTAATTATTTGTGGCCATTACGATACCAAAAATGGCCCCGGAGTAAACGATAATGGCAGTGGTACAGCCGCTATACTTGAAATTGCAAGGTTATTGGAACCATTAACTTCAAAATACACCGTGAAATTCATAAACTTTAGTGGCGAAGAAGATGGCCTTTTAGGGAGTAGTCATTATGTGGAAAATGTTGTAAATCCATCGGGAATGGATATTGTTTTAGTTTTTAATATTGATGCCATTGGCGGTGTAAATGGAGAGGATAATTCAATAATAGTTTGTGAACGCGATGAATCTTCCCCTAGTTCAAATAATGATAATTCGGCTGCTTTTACAGATTCTCTTGCCACATTAGTTAATCTATACTCAAATTTGGAAGCTGAAATTTCGTATGCTTATGGCTCCGACTACGTGCCCTTTCAAGAAAATGAATATGTAATTACCGGATTTTACAATTACGTTGAATCACCTTATTACCACACTGAAAATGATATTCTTGCCAATGTAGATGTTGATTATATTTACGAAACCACAAAAGCTGCTATTGGAGCATCTCTTTTCTTTTCAAAATCTTTCGATCCTTCAGTTTTAGTATCTGAAAACAAAGTTCAAAATATTGAAATTTATCCTAACCCAATTTCATCATCAGCAACCTTAAATGTATCACCTTTTATGGGTAATGACATTACCATTAACATTCATGATATTGCT
Source organism: Salinivirgaceae bacterium (assembly GCA_016342715.1). Lineage (GTDB taxonomy): Bacteria > Bacteroidota > Bacteroidia > Bacteroidales > SZUA-534 > JAEINW01. The sequence goes on from JAEINW010000112.1 coordinate 12,768, forward strand.
GGCAAAGAAGTATTTACTGACCACTTTAGAGTTATCTCTAGTATATATCCATTAAACTTTGATAATCAAAAATCAGGATTTTACTTAATTACCATTGAATCGGATAATAATTTATTTACAGAAAAAATTATTGTAAGTAAGAACAAGTAAAAATCAACTTCTGCTAATAGAATAGAAAAAAAGTTGAGTAACTATATACCTTTTACATATTGAACATTTGTAGATGGATGTAAAGCATCATGTAAGTCTGTAGGTGAATCAGGCTTGCCATTTACAAGATTTTCAAAAAGCTCAATTATTTTAACCTTTTGTACAAGCATCTTTGTATTTGTTTTTACATCTCGCAAATCAATTAAAAAACTCGAGAAAGTATCGGGTATATCGGCAATAATATCTGTATTTAAATAATTTATATCGTTATAAATGCAATGAAAATTCCCTTTAGCTTTTTCAATTAAAAACGAAGTGTTTTTCATATTTGTAATGGAAGAATGTCTGTCGCAATCGCTAAGACATGTTTCATCCATACTATCTTTTACACAACCAATTACTTGATGAAATAAACATTGCCTGCTCGTCATAAGAACTATTGGATGATAAATACTATAAAAAAGGTCGAAATTTTCAGGCTTTTTAATGCTCTTAATCTGATTCTTATTAATTTCATTTGAAATGAATGAGCCTGAGCAGTTGAAATTTTCTTTTAAACATTTCAGACTGTACGAATTAACTATATTTAAATGAGGCCCGGCAATCCATGCAATTCCTCTTTTATTTGCTTCGTAAGCAATCCCCGTATTGTTGGTCACAATAATTTTGGGTTGAACTACAGTTAATAATTCAATGGCAGCATTATAGTCTTCGCCCATTATTATTGAAGGAAACCAAGGAATTAGTTTTGTGTTTGCTTGAAAAAAATGAACATACTCGGAATATTTGTTTTTTATTGAATTGGGCAATTGAAAATAAATATTTGCTGTTGTTTCGGTACAAAGGTGTACATCTTTTTCTGATGAAATTAATACCGATAATGAGGGTTTTAAACTTGTTTTATCAGCCTTATTTAATCTTGGTATTTCTATGGGATCAATGGTTTCTTTTGAACTATTTAATTTGAATAAAATCTTTCTTGATAGAGAAGTGATTTCCTTGTATGGCAAAAATAGATTCTCCTCAAGGTTTTCCATTTCCAACTTCTCAATAAAGTACGCTGTATCATTAATAATCTTTAACCTTTTAAAAAGGCTTTCAGAGTCTAAATTATTTGTATTCTTATTTTCAAGATTGGTTTCTGATTGTAATTCAAATGATTGTTCGGGAGTTTTTATAGCTAGAGTTAATGGCTCATTTGAACGCCCTGAAACAGTTATTATTAAAGGTGCTTTTGCAATACTTGATTTATCGATTCTACTTCTAACACTGTTTATTATTTCAGTTCTTTCATCGTAAACCTCTTGTTTGGCTTTTTCAAGGTTTTCTTCAGATGAACCTTCATAACTATCCAATTTATGTATGGCCGAATGATCGCGAGGATTATCAATAAACATGTCTTTATTAATTTCACCTGTTAAAAATGCATTCGAAAAATTGCGATTAAAGACCTTATAAAGTTCACTCTTATCGGCACTTAGTTTGCGCTGCTTGTAAAATCTTTCCAATTGTTTCCTCCATGAATCTACAATAGAAAATACGTAATGAAACTTTTTAATTCTTCCTTCAATTTTTAAGGAATCGACACCAGCATCGGCTAATTCTTCAAGATTTAAAAATGCTGAATTATCTTTCAAATTAAGAGGAAAACTTTTACCAACAGGTGTTTTTATATATTCGTCTCTGCAAGGCTGACTGCATCTTCCGCGGTTTCCCGAATTTCCCCCATGAACCGAACTCATATAACAAATACCCGAAAATGAAAGACAATACGAACCATGCACAAAAACTTCGGTTAATACCTTATTTTGGTGAGCTATTAATGTTAAATATTGTATCTCGTTAATATTTAATTCGCGCGATAAATTTACACGGCTTGCATTCTGTTTACCTAAGAAGCGTATCTGTCCTTTATTATGAGTAGTAAGTTGTGTTGATGCATGTATTTTCAGGCTTTTAAAATGATTGTTAAGTAAGTAAAATAATCCAAAATCTTGAATAATTACTCCATCGATGCTGGTATTTACCAACTTATTTAACAAACGAATAAGATCAGGAATTTCGCTATCTACAATAAGAATATTAAGAGTAAGAAAAACCTGACAGTTATTTTTATGGGCAAGTCGTAAAATTCCATTTAAATCTTCGAAAGTGATATTTTCAGCGCGGTTTCGAGCATTAAATTTATTCAATCCACAATATACGGCATTGGCTCCACCAGCAATAGCTGCTTTTATAGAATCAATATCTCCTCCTGGCGCCAATAGCTCAATTTCCTTCTTCAAAATTTTGTGTATTTTTTGGCAAAGGTAATTTTAATACTATTAATGCGAATCAAGGGTTGAAATAAATTTGATCAAAATTCACCCTCCGAACTTCGTTCATTCCGAAAGTATTCGGAACAGGCTCTCCCTCAACTTAGCGAACCTTGCTTGCAAGCTCATGAGCAATTGCGAATAACAAAGCAATTTCACGACACAGGAGTAACAAAGGGAGGACTTTATTCGATTATTCTGTTGATAAATCGGAGAAAGTGAGACTGTCTAAAAAGGGTTACTCCTATCTAAACAACTTGCAATTTGTAAGTTGCAAAAAAAACAGAATGCTGATTTACTATCAAAAAACAGGAGACTCTGATCTAAAGGTATTGAGCTCGTCTAAATAGAATACTATTTTTTGTATAACTTCTTGTATTCTTTGTGAATCTCTGTGCTACTTTGTGCACTTTGTGTAATAGCTGTACCACTAAGTTGCACAAAGGTTTCTCAAAGTGCCACAAAGGTTTTAGTACCTTTTCAATTCGTCTTATTTCTAAGTAATTATTATGCTATTACTTTCAATTTGAAACTGCAAATTTTTTGTTTAGAACTTTTTTGACAGCCTCTTTAGGGTGAGTTTATTTAAAATAGAACTAAAAATTAAATAAAAACTCAACACTTGATGCGCATTATTAATTATAAATAGAATAAAGAAACTAATTTCTAAATATAATAATTTTATAGAAGCAGTAGCTAAGTTCATATGTACAGACACAGCAATTATACGGGCTTATTATATGTACAAATGCTGTCAGGAGCTACGCACGCTGACAGATTTGACCTGACAAGGTACGAAGGTCTTGTCAGCGTCTCTCTCACGAAATGAAACTAAGTAGTTAACTTCTGACCTCTATAATTTTAATCAGAATTACATTTTCCGTTTCAATAACTTAATTAAAAACAGACCAAAATCTTGATCTACCGTATGAATTTTGCCAGTATTAATAGTAATACCAACACTATTACTCATATTTGCATTCGGCCCAACATTAAGTCCTTGCAATGATAAAAACATGGGTTCTCTATTTTCTTTTCCCACAATCCAAACCTTTGATCCCGTAAGACCTCCATAAGCAACAATAGCTTCATATCCAACTACATTTTGATACGCAATATATTCAAAAGGTTTAATAATAGTTTTTTTATTATTGAGTCTTATGCTTCGTTCTTTACCATTGTTTTTATCAATGTTTCCGAAAATATACACCATGTTACTTGGATGTAATTTTTGATTCGCTTCAATTTCAGCACTTGATAGATTATAAATAGAAATAATGGCACAAATACTATCTGATGTATGCCAAACACTATCCACATAAAAGGAATTCGCACCATATTCATTGGCATGTATCCAAAATGACCCATACAATTTATCGAGTGTGTTTTTTCCTGTATTTAAAAGGCTTCCTTTTAAAACTGCAATTTTATTTAAAGCAGATATATCAAAACCAGAAGCTATTGCTTTAAAGGGTCTGTACCTGCTTTCTTGAGTGAAATTTTTATACAATTCACGTATTTCAATTTCTTGACCCATTAAAAGAATTGAGCTAAAAGCTAGGATAAGTATTAATTGAATTTTTTTCATAATCATACTTGTTAATTTTTAAATAATTTCGAATTTCATATAACTCCAGCCCTTTTATTTTTTATTTAATTTCTTGTGTCACATTAAAATAACCATTGTTTGCATCCAAATAAACGGAATCAACAGTTTCACATTCCAAACTTTGATATTCCAATGTTGGGAACAAAACAATAGTATCAGATCCAGCCACCATATTTACAGACATTTTAAAGTCATTTTTTGTATCATCCCATTTATAATAAAACTTGGTTTTTTGTGTTTCAATCTTTTTATAATAATTAAAGATAGGTATTTTATAGTCATATAAATATTGATCAAATAACCAACATTAATTCGGTAAGCAAGTTTTATTTGATTCCACTCTGCTAAATATAGCAGGAAATGCATAGCTTTGGCCTTTT
>JAEINW010000113.1 GCA_016342715.1 Salinivirgaceae bacterium
CAAGCTAAACTATGCAAGGCTTTCAGCCTTAGTTTTTTTTATTAAAACCTATTTAGGTATTTATAAGAATAACCATATTAATTTTTTAGCAAAACAATTAAATGTTTGCTGAAAAACTTAATTTTTGCAATATCCCCTTTAGAGGAAAAGCCCGACGACCTGTTCCGAACTTGTTTCGGAAGAGAGAAAGGTGAAACTAATAAAACAAAACGCCACCATTATAAACTAGTGCCTAATATTCATATCATGTGAAATTTAATAAATATCTTTTATTGCTATCATATAGTACCTTATAAAACAAAGACCCAACAGTTTTAACAGTTAGGTCTAGTATTTTTATACAACAAACAATATTATTCTTTATTATCATTTTCTACAATATCGTAGAACTCCTGTTGTATATCGGGAATTGCACTTAATACACGCTTCCAACTTGGCATAACAGGTGTTTGATTCGGATTATTTAAATAACTAATGCCTGCCTGATACACATTTCTCGATAATTGATCAACCAAGCGTTCTTCTTTATGTCGGTCGAATTTGAGTCCATTTATAACTGCATCGTTACTGTACTGCTCAACCATATCTAGCGCAATTTTATGAAATGTTGCTTTTATTGAACGAAACATCCCCTCGCTAAAAACACTTCCATTCGATGCTAATTTTGCAATAATTGATCGCGAAATATCAAAGCTCATTTTGCTCAAACCTTTCTCAGGGTTATTAAATGATTCTGCTTGATGTTTGTGATCATACCTGTCTGCTATTTCAACCTGACAAATTCTATTTAATGCATTATTTCGATGCACTTCAGCTAGTATGCCAACATCAAATCCCAAATCACTTGGAATTCGAATTGTTTTTAACACATCGGTTCTCATTGATAATTCCCCAGAAAGAACGTATCTAAAGGCATCTAAGTAATCCAAATACTCTAGCGGACCTAAAAATAGTTTAAGTGTTCGCAACAATGGAGTTACCAATAAACGAACCATTCTACCATTAATTTTTTCCTCATCAGCCCTAAAATAATATCCTTTACAGAATTTATAATTGAAGTCTGGCTTTGCAACCGGATAAACCAATCTGGCTAACATTTCTCTTTTATAGGTTAAAATATCAGCATGATGTAAAGCTATTGCTTCCGATTTTCCTGAAGCAATCATATAACCAAATAAAAACCAAACATTTTTTCCTTTCCCAGGATTTCCCAAATGAATGTTTTGATCGTTTAACCTATACTCTAAACTTTTCATTCCTGGTCCATCGTTCCATATTACTCTATGATGCTGTGGCAAGACATTGAAAAATTCTTTAGCTTTTTTAAATTCATCTTCCGACGCAGCATCTAAGCCAATTACAATTTCGCCTAAATAAGGTATATCTTTAATTTGGTCGACTATTAATTTTAATGCCGGTTTTTCCAGCTCTGAATATAATGAAGGAATTATTAATCCAATAGGCCTTTTTTGGGAATATTTCATTAGCTCTGTCTCAATATCTTCAAGAGAGCGATTTCTGAAATTATGTAAGGTTGTTATATTTGAATTCTGATAAAAATCTCCCATAATGGTTAACTATGTTTGGTTACTAATATTATATCTTAAAGTTAAGTAAAAACATTTATATTTATTTATGAGTCCAGTATAAAAAGCATTCGAATTAAGATTTTCAACATTTTTCACCCTAGCCCTAAAGCCTGACCGGTAGGCAGGGGAAAACATTGAAAATCAGACTCCCTTTAGGGTTGGGGTAATGCTGATTTTTAACTTTTCCCGTTTTCGTCCCTTTTTATACTGGACGCATTTATTACAGATTATTTTTACTTATATTTTTCAATTATTATATAAATTCCATAATAAGTAGAGCTACAACAAGGTACCTGATTAATTTCCCAATGAACATTCCAATGCTCACATTAAGCACATTCATTTTTACAAAACCAAGGGCAATGGCAATAATGTCTCCAACAAATGGAAGCCAGCAAAAAAAAGCGATCCATTGCTCTTTTCCTTTAATTTTAGCTTTTATTCTTTCAACCTTTTCAATAGGTACTTTAAGATATTTCTCAATCCATATTTCCCTACCCAAATAGCCTAAGTAATACGATGTTAATCCACCCAAGAAATTACCCAAGGTAGCGACACCCACACACAAAACCATGTTGTATTTGGCTAATAACATGCCCGAAAGAATTGCTTCAGAGCTAAATGGAACTACAGTTGCAGCTAAAAAACTAGCTAAAAATAAAGCTAAATACCCTAGATTAAACATTGCCTCCCTTCAATAATAAGATTTGCAAAATAGATAATTTATGCTTCAATACTGCATGAGTCACCTATATTCTTTGCTGCAAAAAAAAGCGCCCTATTGGACGCTTTTTAAACTAATATTCTCTATTAAATTTATCTTTTCATAACTCTTTCAGTAATCACTTTATTATCATTGGTAACAACTGTAATAAAGTAAACACCTGTTTTTAAATCAGAGGTATTTAATGATAATTTTGATCCAACATCGCTCCTTGTATAAATTTTTTGCCCAAGCATATTAACAATAGATAAGGACTTTACATTATCCAAATTTTCAATATTTACTGTATTCAAAATTGGATTTGGATAAATATTTAACTTTCTTTTATCAACTTTTTTATTTAAAATACTTGTAGCCCCACCAATTGAATATGTTACAGTTAATTCATGTTCGACAGTTTCTCCATTTAAAATAGTGTATTTCAATACAGTTGTTCCTGCAAATTTATATGGTTTATAATGAATTATACCGTGTAAATCTAATTCTGCATTTGCTTCAATTGCATATACACCTGATGTAATAACCTCATCATCAATACCATAATTAATACACATACCCCAGCATAATTGATCTTCTGGAAAATACCACTTCCAATAATCAATATTAAAAGGATCAAGGTAAATACTATCATCAACATACTGGCCATCAACAATTTCTCTTTTTATTGATATATTAATAGCTGAAGCTGTGAAGTTTTTAATAAAACCATTTATCGTTAACGAGCTATCAATTGTCATTTGATTAGTGTCTCCAATAATTTCTAATTCATCTGGAAACAGATTTCCTTCTTCATCAACAAAAGCAATATCTTGAGAAAAACTTGATATTGCTAATAAAATAGCAGAAATAAAAAGTATTGATTTTTTCATTTTTTTTTAATTTAATTATAGTTTACTTTAAAAGGTATTAATTCTTTATTTTCATTTTTATATACGAATACAAAAGGTTCAATGTTTTCTTTATTCCAATTACTTTTCAATGTTAAATAATATTTCAACTCATCAACTTCCATGCCAGCAGTAGCATTCTTCACATACTCTTCTCCTAAAAAACCATTAAATGAAGAACGTAAAACATGATTGTGTATATAATCTGGAATTAGTGTAGTTCCATTGTATTGTCCTCCTTCTATTTTACTTTCTACTAAATATACTCCAATTTGAAGATCATCATATATACCAATCATATTTTCATCAAATTTGCCATTAATAGTTACCATAATTGATGTATCATTCAATGAATGTTCTATATTTAATTCTAAATCAGGTGATTTGTAACCATATTTTCCAATATTTGAGCCCCAATCTCCCATTTCTGTAGTTGATCCCTTTTTAATAGAATTAACACTCCCTTGAGGCAATCCATTAACTTCTAAATAAGATAATAATTCATTACCTTCTTGTGTTTGTAATAAAAAACTTCCTATTGGATCACCAAAAGCATTACTATGAATAGCAATTGATTTTAGATTTTTGCCAAATTGAGTTTTTAATTCTTCAACTTTTATATGTGCATCAGGACAATTTGGACACCTAATTCCAGTAAATTCAAAGAGTACCACTGTTGATAATAATTCATCAGCATTTTCTCTATATTCTCCTTCAATTTTGTCACATCCCATATAACTGAAAGCAACAAAAAGGGTTAGTATAACACTAAATATATTTTTTATCATTTCTATCAATTAAAAAGTATGAGACAAAGTTAATAACAATCCATTCGATGCAGGAACTGCCCTACATACACCACCAACGCATAAAATACCTTCACGTTGTTTTCCATAACTTAAAGCTACTCGTGTTGGTCCTTTTGTATAACCCATTGCTACGGAATAATAATGAATTCTATCTAATTCCTTATTATGATTATAAAGTAATGTTTTCTTAGCAATATCATCGTCGAAACTTACATAATTCCATTGATCAGAAACTGCAAAAAACCAGTTTGGCGAAATGGTATATTCTAGAGTTAACATGGCCCAATCACCATAATCTTGTTTACCATATTCTCTATAATCTCCTTCTCCAATTGAATCTTGGCTTGTGAATAAAGCTTGAGCTTCAATACGCAATGAATGTTTAGGTTTAATTTTCCAAGTTAAATCTGCAATAAATATATTGGCTTCAACTACATCTAAATGAACCTCAAGTACTTTTTGATTATATTTTATATTCTGATAGGTAAAAACCCCTTTCAATTTTTTAGAGAATTTTTTTGTTATGTCTATATTTGCATCCTGATAGTATAATTCATCAGACATTGATAAAAAGCTTGTTGTATATCCATCTGTACCTGACTGACCAATTTTTGTTGAATCGTTTAATGGCGTTTTATCAATACCTGTTATTCTTGAAAAATTCATACTCATCATGGTACCATATTTACCACCAATAAAGGATCCTTTATTGAATTTTTTAAATATTTCAATTTGAAATCCAGCCTCGCCATTTGCTTGAGTTGCATATGGATACATAGCGGAATAGGAATAGGCATGATTTTTTGATATGGCAGGTAAATTATTTATTAATACATTATTTATACTTTCGTTTCTATCGGATCGGAAACTCATATTATCGACCCATTTATATTGAACCATAACTCCAAAACCCTTTTGGGAATAGTTTGTATTTACCAGTAAGGCACTACCCGATTTGTAAATATTTCTATTATCAAAGCTGGGATCTTGACTTTTATAGGCATATTCGGAAGTTATATTAAACCCACTTATAGAATAATTTATTCTTCCGGCTCCAATAGCAACATTTTCCGGAAGAATTAATGTTGGGTCTTCGTCCTTTTGAAACTTACTTACAAAACTACCACCTAAAGTAATTCGATGATTCGATTCTGCAAATCCACCAATAATACTATTGATGGCAAACTCAGCATCGGCACCACGAACTAAACCTTCTGCTTTTTCCCAATAAAGTCGTTGCTGCCCAATAATTCCTTTAAGAATAATTCCGTCATGAGGTTTTACTTTAACAAGTGCTCCGTCCATGGCATTATCGTAACCTAAATCACGATCTTCGTAAGCTCTAAAGGCCAAGCCATTTCCAAATTGCTCATAAAAATTACCAGCAGTAACTTCAACAAAATCGCCTGTGTATGTTGCAAAACGAGATGCTAATCCAAATCCATTGTATTGCTTTTCATAGCCTTCCATGGCATTAAAATACCCTTCAAACCTTACTCCTGCTTTAAAATTACCATTCGTGTAAATAATATTCATGTACGAATTCGAAAGTAATTTCTCTGAAATGGTATCGGCGCCAATAATTGAATCGGGTGAATAAGTTTGAGCATCTAATTTGAAATTCCCGCTTACCGATCCGCCCATTACATTATCAAGCTGAGCAAATGCTCCAAAGCTCACTAATAAAATGGTAACTAGTAATAAAACTTTTTGCATAATTCTTACTCTACTAATTTTTTAATTTTTTCATACAATTGTTTTTCATCACCATCGGAATATGAGGTGTGCTGATAAACTATTTTTCCCTCACCATCAATTAAAAAAGTATGCGGAACATTTGGTACATTCATGGCTCTTTTTAAATCACTGTTGGTATCAATATAAATTTCGTAGTCCCAACCTTTTCCATTAGTAAAAGGAGCTACTCTTGACATACTGCGCGCATCATCAATAGAAATAGCAATTAGTTTTACCCCGGTTTCATCTACCCAAGTTTCATAAACTTCGGCAATATTTGATAATTCACGAACGCAAGGCTTACACCAAGTTGCCCAAAAACTTATTACCATTGGTTTACCATCATTCGAAAATGTAGATGAATTTACGGTTTTGCCGTTGGTTGTTTTAATATCAATAGACGGAATTGAACTTTCGCCAGATTGAGAAAAACCAACCATCACTAAGGATACAAGAATAATTGTTGTAAATAGTTTTTTCATATTTCGTTATGTTTATTGATAGATGTCCATATTTAAATGTTTGCAACATCAAACTTTTGATTATTTATTTATTCCGATCCAAAAATAATCGAATTAAATAAGAATCCTCATGGTATAGAACATGTTTTCATAAGACTTTTGTATTACAAAAGCATAACTTTTAGCATAACTCACCCATACAATACCCATACAAATATAAATTACATGATAAAAATCAACATTCTACCTTGATTCCAAATTAAACAAAGCAAGAACTTTATCGATTAAAAATTATTGTTCACATTTGCAGAAAATAAAAGTTGATACAACTATGAATTTTTTAAGCTTGCTTTTAATTGCCATTGGATTAGCCATGGATAGCGTAACAGTTTCCATTTCATGTGGTTTGATTCTTAATAAATTTAATATTAAAAACACCCTTCGAATTGCCTTATTTATGGGTTTCTTTCAAGGCATTATGCCTGTAATTGGTTGGCTTTTAGGCAGTACTTTTAAAGGATATATTGAAGCCATCGATCATTGGATTGCTTTTTTTATTCTACTTTTTTTAGGCACACGAATGATTTATCAACAACTAACTTCAAATAATGAATATAAATGCTTTGACCCAACCAGCAACAAAGTGTTATTGGGATTGGCTCTTGCAACAAGTATTGATGCTTTGGCGGTTGGAGTAACTTTTAGCATTGTACATACATCCTTGCTTTATGCTGCAAGTATTATTGCAAGCACATCATTTGTTTTGTCTTTTATGGCTGTTTATTTAGCAAGTATTTTTAAGAATAAATTAAAATTCCCATTCGAACTGGTGGGTGGAATTATATTAATTAGTATAGGTCTTAAAATTTTAATTGAACATTTATCACAATAAAAAACTTTTATGAAAAAACAATCTAGCAATTATGACTATACTAATTACGAATGGCTGTAACCTTAATCAGCCCGAGAATAAAAATGAAGCTGAGGATTTTCAATATCTTTTGGAGCAATTTGCCGATATAAAAATTATGCAATATCAGGTTCCTGGTTTTGAAGAGCTAAGCTTACAACAGAAAGAACTCATTTATTATTTAAGCGAAGCGGCAAATTGTGGTCGCGATATTATTTTTGACCAGTTCTATAAACACAACTTGACCGTAAGAAAAACCAACGAAGCAATAATTAATTCGTATTCGGGCGATAAAACTACTGCTGATTTTAAAAACTTTTTGGTTTATGCAAAACGAGTTTGGTTTTCAAACGGAATACATCATCATTACAGTACCGATAAATTCTATCCTGAAATTCCGGAAGATTATTTGGCCGAATTAATTTTACATTCTGATACTTCTTTGTTTCCATTAAAAACTGGCGAGTCGCTTGATACATTTATTGCCAGAGTTTCTCTCATCATTTTTGATAAAAACATTGATAACAAACGAATTGTTTTAGACGATGCAAAAGATATTGTGGCAGAATCGGCAACAAATTTTTATGAAGGGGTATCACAAAAAGAAGTCGAAGATTTTAATTCAAAATTTATTCAGCCGGATAAAAACAAAGCCCTTTCAATTGGATTAAATAGCCAGTTGCTTAAAGAAAATGGAAAGGTAGTTGAAAAGGTTTATAAAATAGATGGATTGTATGGCAAGGCGATTGAAAAAATTGTTTTTTGCTTAGAGAAAGCACATCCGCTTGCCGAAACTGACATTCAAAAACAATCTATTGAATTACTTATTAAATATTACAAAACAGGCGATCTTAAAACTTGGGACGATTATAATGTTGCTTGGGTACAAGATTTAGATTCCAGAGTTGATTTTGTAAATGGATTTATTGAAAATTATGGCGATCCATTAGGAATGAAAGCAACTTGGGAATCGGTGGTAAACTTCAAAGACATTGAAGCCACAAAACGTGCTGAAATTATTTCATCGAATGCCCAATGGTTCGAAGATAATGCTCCCATCAATAATCGATTTAAAAAGAAAAAAGTTAAAGGAGTTTCGGCAAAAGTAATTACCGTTGCGCAATTGGGTGGCGATTGTTATCCAACTACTCCAATAGGAATTAACTTACCAAATGCCGATTGGATTCGTCGCGATCATGGCTCAAAATCGGTTAGCATTGAAAACATAACTTTTGCTTACGATAAAGCTGCGCAGGGCAATGGTTTTCTCGAGGAATTTAGTTATTCGCAAGACGAAATTGAACTGGCAAAAAAATACGGATCGCTTGCAAGCAACTTACACACAGATCTTCACGAATGCTTAGGGCATGGTTCGGGTAAATTATTACCAGGTATAAGTTCCGATGCGTTAAAAAATTACAGTTCGGCGCTTGAAGAAGCCCGTGCCGACCTTTTTGCACTCTATTATTTAGGTGATAAAAAATCTATTGAACTAGGATTATTCGATTCTTTTGATGTATGCAAAGCTGAATACAATTCATACTTAAGAAATGGATTAATGACACAATTAACCAGAATTCAACCAGGAAAAGACATTGAACAAGCGCACATGCGAAACCGACAACTTATTGCTAAATGGTGCTATGAAAAAGGACAAGAAAATAAAATTGTAGAACTTATAAAAAAGGATAACAAAACCTTTGTTGTAATAAATGACTATACAAAATTACGTGAATTATTTGGAGAGTTATTGGCAGAAATTCAAAGAATAAAATCGGAAGGCGATTTTGAAGCAGGCAAAGCATTGGTTGAAAAGTATGCCGTTAAAGTTGACACAGATTTACACAATGAAGTATTAACACGTTTCAAAAAACTAAACATTGCTCCTTATGGAGGCTTTGTGAATCCAGTATTTAGCCCCGTTTATAAAGAGGGCAAATTAATTAACGTAAACGTTAACTACAATGAAGCATTTATAAATCAAATGTTGCGTTATAGCAAAGAATACTCCTATTTATAGAGTTTACATAATATTATTATTTGCAAGACCTATTATTAATTTAATGGGTCTTTTTTTTCGTTACAAATCCCCAATTTATAATCAATCTAAATTGAAACCTAATAATCACATAAGTACCTCATTAATAATTTGTTATTTCATATTTTTTAAAAGGTAAAATTTACTCTTACTCAAAATATTTATTGTTATATAACATCATTTTACATATAAATGTTTGAAAAAACCCAATAATTAATTATATTAGAACTGTCTAACAACTAACTATATTACAATTATTTAACAAATTATTATGAAAAAAACTATTACTACATTAATTGTCGTCATGGGAATGATAGGCAGTATTTTAGCGCAAACCGATTCAAAACTTCTAGATGTTAGAGGTAAAAAATCGAATGATCTGATTGAAAACTCTTTTAATAAGAGTAAGGAAAAAATGGATAATTCGCAGGCCGAAAGAATTATTATTCAAAACAATACTAGAAGTTCAAAGATAGAAGTTTTTTCAGAGGATTTTTCTGGTGGAGTACTTCCTACAGGCTGGCAAAATGCTGATAATGTTGGAAATGGTGAAGTTTGGGTTTTCAATAATCCATATCCAAGAACCATTAACACTACATCAAATGCCAATGGTTTCGCTATTTTTGATAGTGACTATAATGGTAGTGGCAGTGCTGAGGATTGTGATTTAATTACATCCGCTATTGATTGTTCAGCTTTGACAACAGTAATGCTATCATTTGAGCATTATTTCAAATATGGTTGGGGTGGTGCTGGTGAAGTTTCTGTAAGTGGTGATAATGGCTCGAACTGGACTTCATTAGAAGCTTGGGGAGCATCTAATACTGCAAATGCCGAATTAGCAGAATACGATATTTCAGCCGTGGCTGGAGGACAGTCACAAGTTCTTATTAAGTGGAACTGGACAGGATATTATTCTTATTATTGGGCAGTTGATGATGTAAAAGTATTTGAGCCAGATCCATATGCCTTAACATTAGTTGTAAGTTCTGGAGAATCTGTTGATGCAGGTGCAACTTTTAATTACCCACTAAGTATAAAAAATATTGGACTAAATGACGATACTTATGATCTAAGTTTATCAACTAACGTATGGACACACACTATTTTAGCTGCTGATGGAATAACCCCAATCACAAGTTTAAGTGTAGTTAGTGGAGCTGAAGAAGATTTTATTGTACAAGTAGAAGTACCTTCTGAAGCAAGCAATAATGATCAGGATGAGGCTACAGTTACTGCAACTTCACAAGGCGATGTGGGTGTAATCGATGCAAAAACAATTACCACAACAGCAATTGCACCATGGGGAATAGGCGACTCTGAATCATTTGACACATATTTGCCTGCAAAATGGACAGAATTTCAAGGATTATTGGCAGAACCAACCACCACAAGTGGAACAACATCAGGTTGGGCAGTAGATGGTTTCGGAAATGTTGGAAAAACTGGTGCTGCAAGAGTTAATATTTATGAAACATCTGTTGACGAATGGCTTGTATCTCCTTCAATCAATTTAGGTACAGAAGGAAATGCTCAAATAGAATTTGATTTAGCTTTAACACCATATACAGGAACTGCTTCAGCAAATCTTGGTTCTGATGATAAATTTGCAGTAGTTATTTCAACGGATGATGGAACTACTTGGTCATCGACCAATATATTGATTGAATACGGAGATGGTGATGCTATTTCAAATACTGGAGATCATATAAGTATTAATTTAAGTGCCTACACAGGTATTGTAAAAATTGGCTTTTATGGTGAAAGTACAGTAACTGGAGGTGATATTAATGTTTTCATTGATAATTTTGAAATATCAGAAATAATTCCAAGTTTTGATAAAACAGATTACTTGTATTCTTTAAATACAAAAGAGGATATTGAAGCTAAAATAACATGGGAATCAGCAGCCACATTACAAATTAAAAATGAAGCTGTTGTTCTTTCAAGTGGTACTGATTATACTTTAGCAGGAAATGATATTACATTTAAAAGCACCTATCTTGAAAATTATCTTTTAAATAATAACGACACCTTAAAATTAAATGCAATTTTTAATACAGGAGTTGAAGTTGAATTAACTTTTGTTGCTATTTATAAAAGAGTTGATGCCATTGAATCATTTGATGCTCTTAGTTATACTGTTGGAACATTATTTTCAGAATTAAACTTGCCTGACACTGTGGTGGCAACACTTAACGATGGCACTACAGATACCTTAAATATTAACTGGTTAGAAGGAGATTACAATGCCAATGAAGAAGGAACATATTCTTTAGTTGGTGAATTAGTCTTAAGTAACATAGCTAACCCTTACAATATTAAGGCTCAAATAGATGTTTCATTAGGATATAGTGTATATCCAATGCCATATAACCAAGGTTTTGAAGGTTCTTGGCCTCCAATTGGTTTTACCATTCATAATTTGGGAGATGCAAATACTTGGGTGCAAAACACATCAACTTATTTTTCAGGCTCAGCCTCTGCGTCAATCACATACGGCAGTACAGCACACAATGATTGGTTAATTACACCAAAAATTGCTATTTCAGGGGTTAATCCTACATTAGGTGGATGGTTTGGGTCAGCATCAGCAACCTTTTTAGAACCTTATGATGTTTTAATTTCTACTACTACAACAGATATTGTAGCATTTACTGATACATTAAAAGAAGAATCTAGTCCAGGTACATCTTGGGAGTTCAGAACCATAGATTTATCAGCTTATATTGGGCAAGAAATTTACATTGCCTTCCGTTCAACCACTACAGATAAATATAAGTTATTTGTTGATGAATTAATTGTAGATAATTTCTTCGATGTAACTTTTAATGTAACTGGAGTAAGTGGTGTGTTAGAAGGTGCAGATGTTACTTTTAATGGAAGTACACTAGCAACTGACGCCACTGGTACAGCTATATTTAAACGACCAGCAGGAGAATATGATTATGACATTGAAGCTACTAAGTATCTTCCTATTGAAGGTGCAGCAACAATTGTTGATCAAAATCTTACTATAGATATAACCATGGATTCAATATATGTGGTTGAATTTACTGCTTCTGATGGAGCTGCCATGAAAGATGTGGTTATTTCTTACACAGCCGATACTTATGAAATTACAGGAGAATTAACAACGGATGTATTAGGAAAAGCTTCTGTTGACTTACCTGCCGATTCATATACCTTTACAGCAAATAAAGTTGGTTATGCTGAAACAGCTGATGTTTATACTGTTGTTGACGATACCTTGCCAGTTGCAATTACTATGAGTACAACTCCTGCAACATTTGCTTTTATTACCGATTACGAAGGTAATCTAGTAATGCCAAATACAGTAGTTGATTTTACTTCTGCAACAATGGCTATTACCTTTGCAAATATTGGTCAAGGGACTATTACAATTAATCCTTCTGACATAACATTTGATGGTGCAGATGCTTCGGAGTTTGTTTTTGAAAATATAGCTTTAGAAAATGTACTTGCCACAGGTAAGGATACTACCTTATTAATTACATTCAAGCCAACTTCAGCTGGCTTAAAAACAGCTGCAGTACATATTACTGATAATATTAGCAAAGCAACACATGATATTATTGTAACTGGCGAAGCACATGATTCAGAAATACTTACTGTTGAAGAAGACTTTGAAACAGGAGGTTCTTATAACTGGATGTTTACTCAAGATGATCAAGTAAATCAATGGGTAATTGGCGAAGCTGCTGATGATGCAGGAAATCAATCGGCGTATATATCCAACGATGGAAGTACGAACGCCTATAGCCATACAACATCGGTTTCTCATATGCATTTAGATGTTGCAATTCCTGATGGAACAACACTTGGAGAATATGTATTGAACTTTGATTGGAAATGTGCTGGTGAATATGATTATGATGATCTTAAAGTATTCTTGAAAGATCCAACAAATGCTATTTCTGAAGGCCTTGCATTAACAGGACAAATTGGAACTTATGATGAAAATACGGAATGGACTCGTGTATTTTATAAAATTCCAGTGGTTAATTTTGATACTACAAAACGTTTTGTTTTCTCATGGAGAAATGATGAAGCAGTAGGTGTTCAACCACCAATAGCAATTGATAATATCTATGTTGGTGCTGGACTTACTGATGCTGAAATTACTTCATTTGATATTCAGGAAGTGGATGCATATACTACATTCGATGACACTACCATTTATGTAGCTGTTGGCATAGGTACCGATTTATCTAGCTTAACACCAATTATCGAGATTCTTAATGGTGGAACTGTTTCCCCTGCAAGTGGTGTAACTCAGAATCTTTCTGATACCCTTGTTTATACGGTAACCGCACAAGATGGAGTTACCATTCAGGAGTATAAAGTAATTACGACCATTGATTATAAAATTACTTTCTCATTAACTGATGGCACCAATCCTATTGCTGGATTAGAAATTGATGTTGAAGGTGAAATATTAACAACAAATGCCGAAGGTAAAGCTACTACAGTAGTTAAAGCAGGCGATTATAATTATACCATTACTAATGTAGGTTGGGTAACAAATGGCGGAACTGTTTCAGTTACAAATAATGATGTTACTGAAAACGTTCTAATGGTTCCCCAATACGAAGTTATTTTTGGTGTTGATGGTTCAAATGGAACATTAATTGCTGAAGTTGCTTCAGTAGAAATTACTTCAGGTGATTATATTACAAAAGGACAAACCGTAACTTTTACGGCAACTCCAAATACAAATTACAAAGTTAAAGAATGGACTTTAAATGGAACTGCTAATACTTCTAATTTCACAAATAGCTATGTTGTTTCAAATATATCGGCTAATAAAGAAGTAACGGTAGCATTCGAAGGAACCGACGCTACACTGTCTAGCTTGCTTATTGACGGTGTTTTAATCGACGGATTCGCAACAGATGTATATCTCTATGTAGTTGATTTACCTTGCGGTACACCAACTCCTGTTGTTTCAGGTGTTGCTACCGATGCAAATGCAGTAATTAACGATGCAAATCAAGCAGATTTTGCAGTAAACGATACTGTTTCTGTAATTAAAGTTACAGCTGAAGATGGAACAACAATTCTTACCTATCAAGTTAAATTTGCCATTGAAGCTCCCGACTTTTATGAATTAGCAGCATCTTTAATTTCTGAAACTGGTTTTACTACTACTTTAACACCAGCTTTTGCAGGTTTAACAAAAGATAATTTTGTTCTTTCATTAAGTCAGGTAAGTTCTACCATTATTGAAATTACCGAAGTTATTGAATCAGCTGCCGGAGTAACATATACATTTACTGCAGGATTAACTCAAGCAGAAAGTTATCATCTGAATGTAGTAGGTATTGAAGAATGTTCTGCATTTACTGAAGACTTACTTATTTTTGTTCCCGATTTAGGTAATTTACTTGTTTCATCAACAACTCCAATTGATCAAGCGATTAATGTTGAACCAAACGCAAAAATTGAAGTGATTTTTGATGAGCAAATTACTGAACTTGATTTAACAGGAATTTCAATTAATCCAGCGCCACAATCATTAACTGCTGTGATTAACACGAATAACAATGGAATAATCTTAAATCATGACAATTTAGAATTCAACACAGTTTATACAGTTACAATACCTGCAGATGCAGTTCTTGGAGTAACGTCAACTGATGAAAATGATTTATTCACATGGTCATTTACAACACGCGAAGTTTCTACAAATTCACTGTTAAGTAGTTTATCATTAGATGGATTTGAATTAGATGAGTTTGATGCAGCAGTAATAAGCTATAGTCGCACCTATCCATACGGAACTGAGACTATTCCTTTGGTTGATGCCATAAAAGCTGATCCAAAAGCAACAATTTCTATTGTTCAGGCAACTTCATTGCCAGGCACAGCAACGGTAACAGTAACTGCAGAAGATGAATCAACAACTGTTTACACAGTAGAATTCTTAGTTGAACCAAATGATGATGCTACTTTAGCAAGCATAAATGTTAATAGTACAGCTATTATCGGATTTGACCCTGTTGTATTAGAATATGACGTGATTTTACCTGCTGGAACAACAACTCCTCCTGTTGTAACTGCAGTAGCAATAGACTTAAATGCAACTGTTGTACCAACACAAACAACTGAATTGCCAGGTACAGCTACAATTCTTGTAACAGCTGAAGATGGAGTAACTAATTTAACATATACAGTTAATTTCACAGTTGCAATTAGCACCGATGCTACATTATCAGACTTAAAAGTTAATGGAACAACAATTGATGAATTTGATGCAGCAACCTTAGCATATAGTGTTGAGCTACCATATGGAACAACTACTGTACCTACAATAACAGTAGCAACAACATATGCTGATGCAACTTATGTGATTACTCCAGCTGGTGGTTTACCCGGTTCTTCAACCATACTTGTTACAGCAGAAGATGGAACAACGCAGTTAACTTATAGCGTATTGTTTACAATTGCAGCTTCAACAGATGCAACTTTATCTGATATAAAAGTTGACGGAATATCTATTCCAGAGTTTAATCCAGCAGTTTTAATTTATTCTGTTGAATTACCATATGGTACTACTACAGTTCCAGCGGTAACTGCGTTTACAACTGATATTAATGCAACGAAGGTAATTACACAAGCAACCGTATTGCCAGGAGCAGCAACAATTGTTGTTACAGCAGAAGATGGATCAACTGAATTAACTTATACCGTTAATTTTACAATTACACCAGCTAATACAGATGCAACATTAAGTGAAATAACTGTAAGCGAAGGTGTATTAGATCCTGTGTTTGATGCAGCTGTATTTAGTTACGAAGTAGAATTACCTTATGGCACAAGCACTGTTCCAACAGTAACAGCAACTACTTCTGATGAAAATGCAACTATGCTTATTACACCTGCAACTGTATTACCAGGAGCAACTACAATTGTTGTTACTGCCGAAGATGGATCAACTGAATTAACTTATACGGTTAATTTTACAATTACACCAGCTAATACAGATGCAACATTAAGTGAATTAACTGTAAGCGAAGGTGTATTAGATCCTGTGTTTGATGCCGCTGTATTTAGTTATGAAGTTAAATTACCTGCTGGATCTACAGATGTTCCTACAAGTGCAGCTACAGCAACTGATGCTAATGCAAGTGTTGTCATTAATTATGCTGATGATCTAACTGGTACTACTGAAATAGTAGTAACTGCTGAAGATGGAACAACGGAGTTAACTTATAGTTTGGAATATACAGTTTTAGACGATATTAGTGATGCTAGCGAAATTCTTATGTCAGTATATCCAAATCCATTTAATAATGAATTGGTTCTTGAAAATCTTGAAAATGTATCATTAGTAATAATTCACAATGTTGCAGGTCAGGTTATTTCAAAAAACACAGAGTTTAATGATAAATTAATTCTTAATACCTCAGAATTTAAACAAGGCGTTTATTTTGTTTCTGTTGTGGGCAAGAATAATATCATCAAAACTCAAAAAATGGTTAAAGAATAGTTTTTTTCTTATACATAGTAGCTAAAAGCTCCGGGGTATTCCCGGAGTTTTTTTTTAACAATTCTCCAAAAAATATTAAATACACATCAAATAATTAAGTAAAAACGGATCACATTAAAAAGTTGGGAGTTAAAATAAAATCACCTAGATATTTAATATTAAAGATGGCGATGCATGAAGATAATTTCATAAAAATCAATTTTATGCTTGCATCGTTTGTTGGGATCATTTGAATTAGTTGGCGAGTACCTCCTATTTATCCGTATTTTTTAGAAACTAGAAACATAAATAAAGGGAAAAGTTAGAAAAGGTGTGTAGATTTTTTTTCATTAAACAAAATTGGATATTGTTTTATATATTTGTGTTAATAATCGCCACGAAGTGGCAGTTTAGTTCAGCGCAATGGCAAGGCCTTGGGACTAAGAATCCCGTTTTCTTACTCGCCCTGTAAGGGCAGCTAAAAATTAAACTATGTCTCAATCCTTATCTAAATTGTTTACACATAATTATCTTTC
>JAEINW010000114.1 GCA_016342715.1 Salinivirgaceae bacterium
ATATTAGAAATAAAGGAAATGAAAATAATTAATATGTTACCATCGTTAATTATTGTGGTAATTTTGGTTTATTTATTCTTGTAAATATTACCTTTGCAAAATTGTTTAAATCAGCCAATGTTTTGGAAAAATCGTCATATTATGAATAATAAAATTAGTCTTAGCTTTGGAAGCAAATCAGATGCAGGGAGGGAAAAAGAATTCAACACAGATTCGATCATTGATTTTCCGATATTAAATGGACATGTTTTTGTTGTTTGTGATGGTCATGATGGAGAACATGGTCATGGAGCTTTGGCTTCTAGAATGACCGTTGAAAGCATTAAGAAATATTTTTATAATAAATCTTATAAAGACATTCAGAAAGCGTTGACAAATGCAGTTTCGTACGCAAATTATAGTTTATTTGAACAATCGAAAAAAGATTCAAAATATGCTGGGATTGGCAGTACTTTAGCAATTCTTATATACAGAGAAGGAAAGGTTTATTACGCATATGCTGGTGATAGTAGGATTTATTTGTATAAAAAAAACAGTCTTCAAGTATTAACGCGTGATCATGTAGAAGACGTTGAAAATTTTAAGGATAGTGAAGTAGCTATACTCATTGGCAAAGCAAAGGATATTAAATTTGGTGTATGTAAAAATCCATTGGAAGTAAATGAAGAAGATGGCTTTTTAATATGTACCGATGGTCTTTCTGATTATTTGTCGATTGAAGAGATTACTGAAGTTGTTTCAGATGAAAATACTGCAGCTGCACATAAAGTTGTTCAGTTAGTTGAAAAAGTGAATGATAAAGGTGGAGAAGATAACGTATCTGTTCATATATTGGAATTTGGAAAGCCTGCGGAACTGGAAAAAATAACAAAAAGGATAAGTGTAAAACGGTTAGCTATACTTGCTGGGTTTTTCATTGTAATTGTAGTTGTTTCTTTATCGATTATTAAATTTAAAGATTCTTTTTTTGCTGATAATAAAACGAATAATAAGATTTCAAAAAAAGAAGTTGTTAAGCTTGAAAAGAAAGATGTTAGTACTACAGTGAACCCAAATACTGAAAAAGTCGTTGAAGAGCCAGTAAAGATTAAGAATAAAAAGAAACAAGTGCTTGAGGAAACAGTAAAAAAACAAGAAGTTGTTTACATTAAGACACCAAAGTATTATAAACACCATATTCAATTTGGCGATAATTTATATAGATTAAGTTTACGTTATAATGTTTCGCAGCAAAAAATAATTGACATTAATAAAGAAAAAGCCAAAAATTTAATAGCTGGTAGTTATATAAATATTCCGGTTATCGATATTTATACTGTAAAAACAGGAGAGTCATATAGCGTTATTAGCGATAAATTTAATGTCAAAATCAAACTGATTTGCACGGCAAATATAATTGATCAATCGCAGCCTTTAAAAGAAGGGCAAAAGCTCATTATACCAATACCTTAAATTAATTGGAGTCATAGAGTTATAATTGTCCTTGCATGAATAAAATACTTCTAAAATTACTTCCCGGATTACTTCCTTTATTTGTTTTTATTATAATTGATGAAATTTGGGGAACAAAAATTGGGATAATTGCTGCTATCATTATTGGTTTTGTTGAGGCAGTTTTCATATACATTAAAGACAAACGAATTGATAAGTTTATTTTGTTTGACACTTTATTAATAGTGTTTTTAGGTTTAATTTCAATTCTTCTTGACTCTGATGTGTTTTTTAAGTTAAAGCCTGCTATTATTGGCGTAATTATCTCCTTATTATTGGGAGTTTCAGCATTTAGTGAAAAAAACCTTGTTCTATCAATGTCAAAAAGGTATTTAAAAGGCATTGAATTCAATGAAGCACAGTACAAACAACTCCAATCAAGTTTAAAAGTAATTTTCTTTATCTTCCTATTTCATACTGGATTGGTTTTTTATTCTGTATGGTTTATGTCAAATGAGGCTTGGGCATTTATAAGTGGAGGACTTTTTTATATTTTATTTGGAATATATTTCGTTGTTGAGTTCTTAAGAAAAAAAATACTATTTAAAAGACAAGCTTTGGAAGAGTGTCTTCCGTTGGTTGATGAAAAAGGTAATATAATTGGAAAAGCTTCTAGGTCAGAATGTCATAAAAATAAAGAACTTTTGCATCCAGTGGTGCACCTTCATGTATTAAATAACAAGGGGGAACTATACTTACAAAAACGACCTTTAAATAAATTGATACAACCTGGGAAATGGGACACATCTGTTGGAGGTCATGTTGCGTTTGGAGAAACCATTGAAAATAGTCTTCAAAGAGAAGCTTTTGAAGAAATTGGGATAAAAGAATTTAAACCGGTTTTGGTTTGGAAATATATTTGGAAATCAGAGCTTGAATCGGAAATGGTTTTTTGTTTTGTAACAAAATACAATGAACCACTATATCCTTCAAAAGATGAATTAGATGGGGGAAAATTTTGGAAGCTTTCAGAATTAAAAAAAATGTTGTACAAAGGTGTTTTAACGCCTAATTTTGAGCAGGAGTTCAATTACCTTACTTTGCACAATACTATCAATAAAATAGCAGGAAAATTACCTTAACTTATATTTTATTTGCAAACTGTATAAAGTAATAAGTAGTAATTATCTAACTTTCCTTTTTAATTTAGTTAAGTAAATTAATTAGAATTGGTTGCAGCTGATTTTTAAATCTTTTACAAAAAAAAACTGTAGAATTTAGATTAATAGATTTTTAATAATTTAATTTGCGCTTTAATCTTGATTTATCATGAGAATTATAATAGCAGGGATGGGCAACATTGGAATGTATATGACAAAGATGCTTTCTGATGGCAATCACGAAATAGTTGTTATTGATCAAAACGAAGCCATGTTGCAAGATGTGAGCTCGCATTATGATGTGATGACTGTTCATGGTTCAGCAACATCATTTGCCGATTTGAAAGAGGCCGGTATAAAAAGAGCCGATCTGTTTGTAGCATTAACGCATACGGTTGAAATAAATATTACGGCAGCTATTTTGGCAAAACAATTAGGAGCTAAGAAAACTATTGCACGCATTGATAATCAAGAATACTTATTGCCACTTAATAAATCGCATTTCTACAATATGGGAATCGATTCCTTAATTTATCCTCAAAAATTAGCAGCTCGTGAAATAATAAACTTGTTAAACGAAACAGGGACTACAGAAGTTTTTAATTTCTATGGAGGAAAACTATCACTTTTCGCAATTAAACTTGAAGCGGATGCTCCAATAATAGGTAAAAACCTTTCGGAAGTAGCTATTAATAGCAGAGATTTAGTATTTAGGGCAGTAGCGGTTACCCGAGCTGGCGAAACACATATTCCACGGCACGATGAATTGTTTCAGGAAGGAGATATGGCATATGTAATAACCAATCAAAAAGGGGTTACTCAAATGATGGAATATGCTGGCACCAAACGATTAGCTTCAAATAATATTATGATATTAGGGGGGAGTCGAATTGGCATACGAACCGCTCATGCACTCGAAAAAAACTCGAACATCAAGTTAATTGAAATTGATAAAAAAAAATCAGAAGAACTAGCCGATTACCTAACTAATTCGCTAGTAATAAATGCTGATGGCCGCGATATGGAAACCTTAAAAGAAGAAGGCTTACCAATGATGGATGTTTTTATTGGTGTTACAGGGAATGATGAATTGAATATTTTATCCTGTCTTCAAGCTAAGGAAATGGGTGTTAAAAAAACCATTGCCGTTGTTGAAAACATGGATTATTTGCATCTTGCCGAAACCATGGGAATTAATGCCATTATTAATAAAAAACTAATTGCTGCAAGTTATATATTACGTTTCACTATGACGGCCGAAGTACCGTCATTTTTGTGTTTGACTGGTGCCGATGCTGAGGTGTTGGAATTTATTGTAAAACAAGATTCTAAAATTACCAAGGGAATGTTAAGCGAAATAGGATTTCCGAAAGATGCCGTTATTGGAGGGGTTATTCGCGATCGCTCAAGTTTTATTGCGGTGGGCGATACTCAAATATTAGCTCACGATAGGGTCGTTGTTTTTGCTTTACCTTCAGCTCTTAAAAAGGTAGACGGATTTTTTAACTAATGCTAATAAATATTAAATTAAACAGACCATGTCTGTGATACTAATTGAGAAACACACTAGAAATGATTAAAATTTCCTATCACACTTTTAACTAATTACAAAATTATAAACGGATGAAACCCTTTTCTTTAACTAATAAGAAGATGATATTTAGACTGATAGGGTATCTGTTGGTTATTGAATCAGTTTTTTTGTTTCTTGCTTTTCTAGTCAGCCTTATATACAATGAAGGCGATCAATTCACATTTTTTGTTTCATTTTTATTTACTTTTTTTATTGGTGCAAGTGCTGTTTTTTTTACCCGAAACGCAAAAAAAGAATTTGGAAAACGTGAAGGTTATATTATTGTTAGTTCTATATGGGTCGTGTTTTCTATTTTTGGTTCCTTACCCTTTGTTTTAAGCGATTCAATCCCTAGTTTTACCGATGCTTTTTTCGAAACCATGTCAGGTTTTACAACCACAGGAGCATCTATTCTAAATAATATTGAAGAACTATCACATGCTATTCTTTTTTGGCGGAGCATCACTCAATGGATGGGAGGTATGGGCATAATCGTTTTATCGTTGGCTATTTTACCATTTTTAGGAGTGGGAGGGGTTCAGTTATTTTCAGCCGAATCGCCAGGATTAACTATTGATAGAATGCGTCCACGTATTAAGGAAACTGCGCAGCGATTATGGATTATTTACGTAGGATTTACCATGCTTGAAACCATACTTTTATGGATTGGAGGAATGAATGTATTTGATGCTATTTGTCATTCGTTTACAACCATGGCAACCGGTGGGTACTCAACCAAGCAAGCAAGTATTGCCTATTTTTCAAGCCCATTTATACAATATGTTATTATTGCTTTTATGTTTATTGCTGGTGTGAATTTTACACTTTCATATTTTGCATTAAAGCTCGATTTTAAGAAGATTTTAAAAAATGAAGAGTTTAGAATGTACGCATTCATAACAATAATTGCTGCTCTTGTTATTGCTGTTCGATTATTTATTGGGGGTAACATTCCTCTTGAACAAGCATTCCGAGATGCCTTGTTTCAAGTAGTTTCAATAATAACAACCACCGGATATATAACAGTCGATTATTTGTTATGGTCACATTTTTTAATTGCATTAATATTTAGCTTGATGTTTATTGGCGGTTCGTCGGGATCAACTGGGGGCGGTGTTAAAGTTATTCGTGTGTTACTGATTATAAAAAATTGTTATTTTGAATTGAAACGACTGATTCATCCTAAGGCTATTATTCCTATGCGATTGAATGGCAAAACTGTTCCACAAACATTGATGAATAATGTGTTGGCATTTATTGTATTTTACTTGCTTATTTTTATGATTGGTTCATTAATAATGTCGGGCTTAGGATTGGATATGGAATCTGCAATGGGTGCTGTGGCAACTACCCTGGGTAATATTGGACCTGGAATTGGTTCAGTAGGTCCGGTTGAAAATTTTAGTCATATTCCTACGGTAGGAAAATGGTTTTTATCGGCTTTTATGTTACTAGGCCGTCTGGAATTATTTACCGTTTTAATTGTTTTTGCTCCTGCTTTTTGGAAGAAATAGTTTTATAAAAACTGTTTTAAGTTTTCAAGTTTTGCTATTTCATAAGTTACTTTGCTTGTATGTGCATCCCCTTCAGGATTAAAAAAAACACTATCCATACCAAAGGAATTCGCTCCAGCAATGTCGGTTTCTAAATCATCGCCAATCATAATGCTTTCACTTTTCTTTGAATTTGAGGTTTTTAATGCATGTTCAAAAATTCTTTTGTCGGGCTTTTGGTAGCCTGCCTCATCGGAGGTAAACATTCGTTCAAAATAGGGCTCAAGCTTACTTTGCTTAATTTTTTTAACCTGTACTTCAATAAAACCATTCGTGATTAAAAATAAGCGATAGCCCTTTCCTTTTAAATAGTCTAAAGTTTCATAGGTTCCTTGAAATACTCCTGTTTTTAAAGGACTTTCTTTTATATAATCATCACTAATATTTATGCAAATTTCTTCAGACATGCGAATACCTAATTTAGAAAATGTTTTTGAAAAGCGCATGGTTCGTAAATATTCTTTGGTGATTTCTCCTTTTCGATATTTCAACCATAAATCTTCGTTTATAGAGTAATAGATTTTAAGAAACACATCAAATTCAATTTTTTCTTTAGCAAGATATTTGTCAATTAATTCACAAAGTGTTTGTTCTGAATTTGTTTGAAAATCCCACAAAGTTCTATCTAAATCGAAAAATAGATTTTTATATTTTTTTTGAGTTTTTATCTGCATTGTTAATTGTTTTTAACACTTGTGTTAAAGTTGTGTTAATTGAAAATTTATTAGCACAAATATCCGTTTTATTTAGTGAATTTTAGCCTATAATGAAAAAACTAATTTTAGTACTAATACTATTCGTAGGTGCTTTTTTTAAAATGTTTGGGCAAAATGATGCTAACATTGTGCGAATTGCAGGCCTTGTTTTTTCTGAAAAATACAATACAAAAGCAGCTTATGTTCATATTGTAAATAAACGAAGCGGAATGGGCGTAATATCCGATTCCGTTGGAATTTTTAAAATTAACATTCAAAAAACAGATACTTTATTGTTTCATTGTTTGGGTTTTGAAGGAAGGATTTTTACTATTCCAGATACAGTTAGCTCAAAAGTATTATTTGCTAGCATAAATTTAAAGCCTATTTCGTATAACATTGATGAAATTGATGTGATGGCTCTAACAAGCAAAAATCAGTTTAAATACGATTTTGTTAATATGGAATCTGATTTAACGGAAAAACGAATCATGATTCCAGGAGTTACAAAGTACCTCGAAAAGGAAGAAAGTATTTATCCAGTTGCTTTTACCGGAATGAGTCCAATTACAGCCTTGTATTATCATTTTAGTAAAGAAGGGAAAAGCTTAAATAAGCTAGTGGAGCTTCGTGAGCAAGATGAAATTGATCGAAAAGTAGCTTTGAAATATAACAATGATGTTCTTTTTGATATTTCAGGATATTCTGAAGATACTTTACAAGCCTTTTATAATCATTTACAGTTTACAAATTCATATGTTTTGAGTGCTGAATCCTATTCTATTTATAAACGGATAAATGATAGCTTGCCGCTTTTTAATTTACATTTAAGCAAGGATACTGCCTTTTTTAGTAAATGTTTTTCAAAATAGTTGTTCTTGCTCCTTGTTAAAATAAAATATGCACTAATTTTCGTATAACATTAATGGTTTTTTTGCTTTATTTCTTAATTTCACACATTGCTTGGTTTATTGTGATGTATGAAAAAAAATCGAATAACTTTTTCAAGACTTAATTTTCTTATTTCCATTGGGTTTGGATTAATTATTCTCATAGTTTATTCTTGTGTAACTACTTACGATACAATAAGTAATAGGAATTTTGCAGATATATATAATCCTGCAAAAGTGAATTTACATCCTGAGTTTTCTCTTTTTATGAAGTCAAAAGACGAATACCGATTGTATTTTCGCTTTTTTCCTACAGAATTTGCCTATGTCGCATCTAATGGCGATTCTATACCAAAAGCAAAAGTTGAGTTGTTTTTTAGAGTAACAAAAGATTATAAATCTATTGAAATTATTGATAGCCTATCACAGGTGTTTATTTTTTCGGGTAAACCTCGAGCCCATTTTTTAGGTTTTATACCAGTTAATTTTCCTGAAGAAGGTAATTATGTTGTTGAGGTTTTTTTAACCGATAAGTTAAGTAAACAGCGAGTTTCTAAAGTATTGGATGTTAAAGTAGATGCAGAAGAAACCAATAATAGTTTTATGCTTCTTTCACAACATGGAAATCCATTGTTTAAATCGCATTTTTCAATTAATGATTCTATACGAATTAGAAGCGATATGTTTAATTCAAGTGGTTTAAATGTATCATATTATACTCTTGATACTACTTTACCAAAACCCCCTGATGATACTGATGAAACTTACTTAGATCCCTTGCCAATTGATTCCTCTTGGTTTGTAAATAATCCGGATACTACTTTGTTTTCGTTTTCAAATGAAGGTATTTACTCTTTTGCAGGGAAAAGCAAATTAATAGGGCGTGCTTTTGTATGCACCGATAGCTATTTTCCATATGTAAAAATGCCCGAGAATTTACTAAGCCCATTGCGCTACCTTTGTACAAAAGCCGAAATGAGAAGGTTTTGGAAAATGAATGCTCCAAAAGAGGCAGTTGATACTTTTTGGTTGGCAGCAGCAAACGATGTGGATAAAGCCCGCGAATTAATTAGGGTTTACTACAATAGGGTTCAGCTGGCAAATTATTACTTTACCGATTTTAAGGAAGGTTGGTTAACCGACCGAGGAATGATTTATATTATTTGCGGTGCACCGGCTACGATTCAAAAAAGCGAAGGGGGCGAAAATTGGGTTTATGGAAAGGGTGCAACCGATGAAATGAAATTTTATTTTTACAAAGATAAGCATCCAGTGTTTGGCGAAACATTTATTTTAGACCGATCGGATTTATATACTCGAATATGGTTTAATGCAATATCTGCCTGGCGCGAGGGAAGAATATTTTCTTTAAATTTTTAATTATGAACAATCAAGAAGACAATAAAAAAGACGACTTTATTTTTGGAATCAGAGCAGTTATTGAAGCCATTCGCTTTGGGAAAGATTTCGACAAAGTTATGATAAAACGTGGGCTTAAAGGCGATTTAATTAAGGAGTTGATGGATGAATTGAATTTGAACGACATTCCATTTCAATATGTGCCCGAAGAAAAGCTAAATAGAGTTTCAAGAAAAAACCACCAAGGGGTAATCGCATTTATTTCTCCTATCACATTTTATAATCTTGAAAATACCATTGCTGATATTTTTGAAAAAGGCGAAGTACCTTTTTTATTAATGTTCGATGGAATTTCGGATGTGCGTAATTTTGGAGCTATGGTCCGTACGGCTGAATGTGCGGGAGTTCATGCAATAATTATCCCTGAAAAAGGAGCCGCAAGAATAGGATCGGATGCTGTAAAAACATCAGCCGGAGCTTTACATAAAATGCCTATTTGCCGTGTATCAGAATTAAAGAAAACCATCGATTACATTCAGCTATCGGGTATACGTATTTTTGGAGCCACTGAAAAAGCTTCAGAGAATTATTATGCAAACAATTTTAACGAACCCACGTGTATTGTTATGGGCTCCGAAGATGTTGGATTAAGCAACGAGGTAATGCGTAAATGCGATTATCTAATAAAAATTCCCATAATTGGTAAAATTCAATCGCTCAATGTGTCAGTGGCAGCGGCCATATTAATGTACGATGTGGTTCGACAACGCATAACTAATTTCTAAATAAATTGAAAATAAAAGTTCATAATATACTGCTTGTTTTATTTCTGTTTGTTGGAGTTCTTCAATCAAACGGGCAGTTTTATAATGGACATCAAATGACTTTTGGTAAAAATAGAGTTCAATACAACGATTTTTATTGGCAGTATTACCGATTCCCAAAATATGATACCTATTTCTATGTAAGTGGAAATAAATTAGCAGAATATGTGTCTAAAATTGTTTCTGAAGAAATTGAATTGATAGAATACTCACTCGACGAAATTTTACAGAGCCGAATTATTTTTATTATTTACAACAAACAAAGTGAGTTCAGACAATCAAATGTTGGATTAGTTACCGGTTCCGAAGAGTCGAATATTGGAGGCGTTACAAAAATTGTAGATAACAAAGTTTTTGTTTATTACGAAGGCGATCATAAAAAACTTCGACAACAAATTAAAGCTTCCATTGCTGAAATATTAATTAACGAAATGCTTTATGGCGGTACTTTTCGCGATCGGGTTTCTTCCTCGGCTTTATTAAATTTGCCTGAATGGTTTACTCCAGGCTTAATATCATACATTGCCTACGACACCGATTACGAAATGGAGGGGAAAATTAAAGCGGCTATTATTGAAGGAAAAGTTCAAAAAATACATCGCTTAATAGGGGAAGACGCAAAAATTGCGGGTCATGCTTTTTGGCGATATTTATCGGAAACATATGGCGATGAAATCGTATCTCAAATTGTTTATATGACTCGCATAAGTAAAAGTGTTGAGTCTGGCTTTTTGTATGTGTTAGGTATGCCCTTAAAAGACATTGTAAATGACTGGTTCTATTATTATCAGGGAAGGTACGAAGAGGAAATAAGCAACAGAGTGAAAACTCCTGTTGATGCGGAGCTTTTTGTGAAACGATCAAAGAAAAAATTTATTTACAGTCAGGTGAAAATGTCACCAAACGGAAAATACATTGCATATTCCACCAACCAAGATGGGCAATATAAAATTTGGCTATATGATTTAAGCACTCAAAAAACCAAACGCTTGGTAAAAAAGGAAAATAAGCTAGAGCAAATACCCGATTATTCATATCCAATATTGGCTTGGCATCCTAATGGTGAAATTCTCACCTATGTTTATGAGCGAAAAGGTCTTATTTGGCTAACTTATTATACCATCGAAACCAAAGATAAACTGCAGAAAGAACTTTTTTATTTGGATAAAGTATTGGATTATTCTTTTTCACACGATGGACAGCAAATTGTTTTTTCTGCCGTAGAAAATGGCTTTACTGATATTTTTACTTATTCTGTAATTGCGAGCACGTATAAAAATATTACAAACGATTTGGCCGACGATTTGCATCCAAGGTTTGTTGATAAATCAAAACAAATTATTTTTTCAAGTAATAGAGATACCAATCTTCTAATTAGGGATAAAGATATTGATCAGCAACTGAATCCAAATTTTGATTTGTTTATATATGATAATGAAATAGAAAATGGGAAATTAACCAGATTGACAAATACCTGGACGGTTGACGAATTTAAACCCAGTGAATATAAAAAGGATAAATACTTTTATTTAACCAACAAAAATGGTATCCTCAATAGAGGATTCGTAAAATACGATAGTACCATAAGTTATATTGATACTGCGATTCATTATCGTAATTATACAAATGCTTATCCAATCTCAAATCGGTCATTTAACATTGGTGATTACGATTTTAACAAATTAAATCGTGAGTTTGCCGATGCCGTAAAGGGTGAAAAAAAATATTCACTTTTCACAAATGCAATGAATCCTAAGCTGCGGCCAGACGATGATGAGTTTTCAAATACATGGTTTCGAGAATATACTCTGGAGAAAAATCAGATGGATAGTGTGTTACGAATGAAAGATGTAGAATATAAGCCCGATTCAATTGTAATTCAGGAATTGCAATTTGCTTTTGAAGATTCCCTTATTGATATTGATAACTATATTTTTGAAATTGAAAAAGAAGCATTCTTAAATGCCGAAAAGCAAAAAGATGAAGTGAGTATTTTTAAATTGCCCAAGCAGTTGGTTTATTTCACCAATTTCTATTCAAACCTATTAGTTACACAAGTCGATTTTGGTTTTATGAACCAATCATACCAAGCTTTTACAGGAAGTGCTTTTTATTTTAATCCAGGGTTTAATGTGTTAACCAAAGCTGGCGCCATTGACTTATTCGAAGACTATAAAATTACAGGAGGCATTCGTTTTTCGATCGATTTTGAATCGAACGAGTATTTATTAAGTGTTGAGGATTTAAAAAACCGATTGGACAAACAATATGTGTATCATAGGCAAGTGTTTGAAAGTCTTACACAAACCGAGTATTCAAAAATATTTTCAAACGAATTAATCAGCGTTTTTAAATATCCGCTTTCGCAAATTCAGGCATTTAATCTAACCTTTTCAGCCCGATTAGATGAAAAAGTTTACAAGTCATTACCTAACGATCCTTCAACACTTTATAAAGCAACCGAACACAAATATTGGGGAGGATTAAAAGGAGAATATATATTAGATAACACAAGAGGAATGGGTTTGAATTTATATTCGGGAACCCGATTGAAAGCTTTTGGTGAATATTACAATCAAATAGGATCGGGGTTTAATTCGCATTTGTTTGTGGTTGGAGCCGATATTAGAAATTATTTTCCAATTCATCGCGACTTGGTATTTGCCAGTCGCATTGCCTATAGTTCTTCTTTTGGTAATTCCTTGTTAATATATTATTTAGGTGGCGTCGATAATTGGATGAATTTTTCGCGCAAAACGCCAACCTTCGATAATTCAACAAACATTAATCAATCGAAAAACTGGGTGTATCAAGCCGTAGCTACAAATATGCGGGGTTTTATTCAAAATGTTCGCAATGGGAATAGTTTTGCCGTGGCAAACTTTGAATTGCGCTGGCCCATTGTTCGTTACCTTTTTAATCGTCCCATTAGTAACGACTTTTTTAATAACTTTATGCTAATGGGTTTTACCGATGTTGGCTCAGCATGGGAAGGATGGAATCCTGCCAAAGCAAACAATGCCTACGATTATCAAATAAAGTATCAAAAACCGGTAACACTAATCATTGATAGAAAACGTTCGCCTTTTGTAGCAGGGGTAGGTTTTGGCTTGCGTAGTAGGTTTTTAGGCTATTATGTACGAACCGATTGGGCATGGGGAATTGATGGTGGAAGAATGCTTCCCAGAGTGTTTTATTTATCGCTAACCACCGATTTTTAGTTTTTATTGGATGGTTATGTCATAGGCTGCTAGAGATTTGAAATAAATATTCCTAAGCATTTTTTGTATCTTTGTTAAAAAAGAATAAATATGGATATTCAAGCTAGAAAAATACATTTTGTCCAAGAATTCTTAAGGCTTAAGAATGAAAAGCTAATTGATAAGTTTGAAAAGCTATTGCGGCTGGAAAAAATGAAAACTTATGAGTCTGAATTATTACCTATGAACATTGGGCAATTTAACGAATTGATTGACAGAGCTGAAGATGATGCAAAAAATGGCCGAATGACATCAGCTTCTGAATTGCGAAATGAAATTGATTCATGGATTTAAGAGTATTTTGGACTGATACTGCGAGATATCAATTAGAAGATATTTTTAATTATTACAAATTAAAAGCTTCAATAAGGACAGCAAAAAAGATAGTTGAAAAAATAATTGATAAGACGCTAACTTTAGAAAAGAATCAAAACATCGGACAGAAAGAAGAACTGCTTTTTGAAAGGAAAAATGAATATCGGTATTTGGTAGAAGGAAATTACAAGATTATTTATTGGATTGATGGAAATTATGCGAAAATTGCATCAGTTTTCGATTGCAGACAGAATCCGGTTAAAATAGAAGAAATATAAAGTCAAAAGCAATACTTCCATATAACTGTATGCACTAGATGTAAGAAAAAAAATTAACATGAAAACAACCATCGAAAATAAAATAAACGAATTAACTCAAAAATATCTTTCTGAAGTTATTGAAATCAGAAGACATATTCATGCAAATCCTGAATTGTCCTTTAATGAGGTAAATACATCTAAATTTATTGCTTCAAAACTTGCTGAACTTGGAATTGAATACAAAACCGGTTTTGCCGAACATGGAATACTTGGGATAATTAAAGGAGAACAAAAGGGTAAAACCATTGCTTTGAGAGCTGATATGGATGCCTTGCCAATTGTTGAGGAAAATGAGTTTAGCTATAAGTCGAAAAATAAAGGTGTGATGCATGCTTGTGGTCACGATATTCATACGGCTTGTTTGCTCGGTGCAGCTAAAATACTTAATGAGTTAAAAGCGCATATTAAAGGAACCGTACTATTGGTTTTTCAGCCGGGAGAAGAGCTAATTCCTGGGGGAGCTAAGGTGATGATGGAAGATGGTCTTTTTGATGATTACCAGCCTGATATGATTTTTGGGCAGCATGTTTATCCACAATTAGAAGCTGGACAAATTGGTATGAAGTCTGGAAATTACATGGCATCAGCCGATGAAATTTACATTACTTTAAAAGGCAAAGGCGGTCATGCTGCTTTACCTCATAACACAATAGATACCGTCTTAATGGCTTCGCAAACAGTAGTTTCGTTACAGCAAATTGTTAGTCGCTTTATTCCAACTCAAATTCCATCAGTATTGTCGTTTGGGAATATAGTTTGTAATAGTGTAATGAATGTGATTCCTGAAACGGTAGAATTGCAAGGTACCTTTCGTATTATGAACGAAGAATGGCGCTACAAAGCACATAAAAAAATTAAAGATCTTACCGAATCTATTGCTCAGGGAATGGGTGGAGGTTGTGATGTAGATATAAAAATTGGTTTCCCCTGTTTGTTTAACAACGAAAAATTAACGGAAGCATCTAAAGAATCAGCCAGAGATTTTATTGGAGAAGAAAATGTTAGAGATTTGGATATACGAATGACCGCTGAAGATTTTGCATGGTTTGCTCAAAAATATCCTGCTTGTTTTTACCGTTTAGGGGTGGGCTATTCCGATGGCCAAGTTTGTGGGGGATTACATACCGCAAAATTTAATCCCAATGAAAAGGCCATTGAAACTGGAATGAGTATGATGGCTTATTTGGCATTAATGAGTTGCGAATAAATATTTTGTGCCGGCGACATCCATGTCGGTATTTGTTAGTAAAAACTGGCATGGATGCCGGTGGTCCGTAAAAAAAGGCTTTCATTATGAAAGCCTTTTGAGAATGAATTAAATTCTTGTTATTTTATAAATATCCAGGTTTCAGCATTGGTATTGCGCATGTTTCTCCATTCTGCAAGAGCTTCACTCCATGTGTAAAGAGTTTTGTAAGTAACAATTTGGAAACCATTACTTCTACGCATTACAATTTCAGAGGCATAACCTTCTGCCTTTAGCTTTTCGTTATAGTTAATGGCATTTGTTTTAATTTTAAAACTACCTGCAACCACATAATATTTTTTCATATTTGGATCAACCTGTGGTTCTTCAATTACAACAGGTTCTGGTGTTGTGTCAACCACAACTTCAGGAGTTGTATCAATTACAATAGCTGGTTGCTCAATTACAACAGGTTCAGCCTCTTTGTTGAACATCTTGCCAAATAAATCGAAAGTTAAAATAGCCCAAGTACCCCCACCTAAGATAATAACTGCAGCAACTATTATCAAAATAGTCTTAAGATTGCTTTCAGGCTTTTGTGCAGTTTTTGTTGGTTTTTGAGTTGTCATAGGTTTAGTTACTTGTGGGCTTTTTGGTACATTAGGAATGGGTTGTCTTCTATCATTTGCTGCTGGTTTTGGAATTTCCTTTTTAGGTTCTTCCTTTTTTTCTAAAGGTTTTTCCACTTTAGGCACTTCCTTTGCAGGAGCAGCTTTTTCATCCAAAATAATAGTTGGTTTTACATCGGTTGGCGATGTTCCTTTTTTTGCTTCAGGTTTTTTATTATCGAATTTTATGGTGCCTGAATCGTCTTTTGCTAAAAAGCCTAAATCTTTTAATTCGTAAGGTTTTTTCTGTCCAAAACTTTGTTCAAGCGCTTTAATAAAATCTTTTATCTTATCGGTAGCTTCGTTTTTGCTAATTTTTTCCGATTTTATAATCTGATTAATTAATAAACCATCATTAAACTTTAAAAAATCGTTAAACGATATTTGTTTTCCTTCTGGAGAATCCTGAATCATAAATGCTCCAAAGTCAGGAATAATAATCCTGTTATTATTTTCAATTAGTTCTTTGATATATTTACTTAGCATGCTACAATAAGATTTGTTTGACGTAAATTTACAATAAAATTTTATTATACAATTCCAAAAATGGTATAATGCTATGAAAGGCAGTAATTTATTCGATATATAAACGTAAAATGGCGATTAACAGGAAGATTTATTTTGCAGGATCAATAAGAGGGGGGCGTGAGGATGCCGAAAAATACCATCAGATTATCAATTATTTACGCTCTTATGGCGAAGTTTTAACCGAACATGTGGGTGATGATGAATTGCTAAAACAAGAAAAATCGTTAAGTGAAAAAGAAATTCATGATAGAGATATGGCTTGGTTAACCGATTGTGAATATGTGGTTGCTGAAGTTACTCAACCTTCATTGGGTGTAGGATACGAATTGGCAATGGCTTTAACTATGAAAAAACAGGTGATTTGTTTCTTTCATTCCGGTTCTGGGAAACGATTATCAGCCATGATTGCAGGGCAACCTTACTACAAAGTAAAAAACTACAATGAAGTATCAGAAATAGAATCTTATTTGAGGGAAATATTTTAATCTGAATAATTTCTCGAGGTTCTGCTTCGGGGACAGTCAACTTTAAAAAATTCTTTAGAAGGTCAGTAGATAAGTTCATATGTACAGATGCAGCAATTATACGGGCTTATAATATGTGCAAATGCTGTCAGGAGCTACGCACGCTGACAGATTTGACCTGACAAGGTCCGAAGGTCTTGTCAGCGTCTCTCTCACGAAATGAAACTAAGTAGTTAACTACTGACCTAAATTTCTTTATTAATGAGGCTGTCTATTAAGTCCTTAACAAAAAATAATATAGTTTCAGATTGATAGTAATAGCCTAATATTACTCAGAAACAAAACGAATTAATAAGGTGCTAAAAACTTTGTGGCTCTTTGTGAAACCTTTGCTAAACTTTGTGGTATAGCTATTACACAAAGAGCACTAAGTAGCACAGAGATTCACAAAGAATACAAGAAGTTACACAATGAAATGTATTCTAAGAATATTTTTCTATTTGGACGAGCTCAATTTCTAAAAATCTGAGTCTCTAGTTTTCTGCTAGCAACTTTGCATCC
>JAEINW010000115.1 GCA_016342715.1 Salinivirgaceae bacterium
TGTAAAAAATCAAAAAATTGTCAAAGAACTATTGGATTATGGCAAAATTGCCGCTTAAAATTTAACGAACTATTGCAGAAGAGAAAATGAAATTTGAGAATCAATATAAGGTAGGAATTGATATTGGCTCAACAACAGTAAAAGTCGTATTCCTTGATGAACAAAATAATATTTGTTTTTCGGCATATCGTCGCCATTTGGTTGGTATTGTAGATAGTTTAAAGAGTATTTTGGTTGAAGCTATAGAGCAACTTGGTACTTGTAAAGTAAGCATAGTTATCACAGGTTCGGCTGGAATGGGACTATCAGAACGTTTTAATATTCCGTTTTTACAGGAAGTAATAGCAGCATCAGAGGTTGTGAATAATTGCTATCCCGAAATTAAATCATTAATTGATATTGGCGGTGAAGATGCAAAACTTATAGTTTTTGAAGATGGAAAATCGCCAAAGATGCGTATGAATGGAACTTGTGCAGGTGGTACGGGTGCGTTTATCGATCAAATGGCAAGCCTGTTAGGCTTGAGTATTGCCGAGTTAGATCAATTGGCTCATCAATCAACAAAACGCTATTCCATATCATCGAGGTGTGGTGTTTTTGCAAAGACCGACATTCAGAATCTAATAAGCAGAAATGTTAATCTTGCTGACATTGCAGCTTCAATATTTCATGCTTTAGCATATCAAACAGTTACAACTTTAGTGCGTGGATTCGATTTAAAACCAAAAATTCTTTTTTGTGGAGGTCCATTTACTTACATTACTTATCTGCAAAAAGTATTTGTAGAAATTTTGGGATTGGATAAAAATGATTCACTTATACCTGAAAATTCATTAACAATTCCGGCTTTTGGTTGCGCTATTACCAACGACATTGAACGCCATTTTACTAATCTGTCAGATTTTATAGTGTTAATTGAAACTAAACAAGAAGCAATTAAAAATTCAGAAAAAGATCTGTTACCTGGGTTGTTTGACTCTAAAAATGATTTTAAGGATTGGAAACTGAAAAAACAAAGTAATATAGTAGACAAAATTTCATTACAAGATTTAAATGACGATAGCTGTTATTTGGGTGTTGATTCTGGTTCAACTACAAGCAAAATTGTATTGATTGATAAGGATGAGAAGCTCATTTATAGCTATTACACAAAAAACAATGGCAGTCCGCTAAAAGCAGTAAGTGTAGGATTAACAAAGTGTTACGAAGAAGCATCGAAACTTGGAAAAAAAATAAACATCAATAAAAGTTGCGTAACTGGATACGGCGAAGATTTGGTGCGGAAAGCTTACAAATTAGATTACGGAATTGTTGAAACAATTGCTCACTATTTGGGAGCAATGAAGTATAATCCAAAAGTGTCTTTTATTTTAGATATTGGCGGACAAGATATGAAGGCCATTTTTGTTAACAATGGGATAATTACCCGTATGGAAGTTAATGAAGCATGTTCTTCGGGATGTGGTTCATTTATCGAAAGTTTTGCTGATTCAATGAATTACAGTACTCCGGAGTTTGCGCAATTGGCCTGCGAAGCTAAAAACCCATGTGATTTAGGTACTCGTTGTACAGTGTTTATGAACTCCAAGGTAAAGCAATTTGTGCGCACAAATGCTACGGTTGGAGATATTGCAGCTGGTCTGTCATACTCTGTAGTAAAAAACATGCTTCATAAAGTTCTCAAAATTAAAAATATTCAAGAGCTAGGAAATTACATTTCAGTTCAGGGAGGGACTTTTAAAAATATGTCGGTTGTGAAAGCTATGGAGAACATTACCGGCCGTGAAATTAGTTTTACCGATATTCCAGAACTGATGGGAGCTATGGGCTGTGCCCTTTATGCAAAAAAACAAGATGAGAAAGCTTCGTCAAATGCAATTGAATTAAAAAATATTTATCAAGAACCAAAATACGAAAGTAAGCAAGTCCTATGTGGTGCCTGCGAAAATAACTGTGAAATACAGACTTATAAGTTCGAGAACGCTGAAAAGTACTTTTCGGGCAATAAGTGCGAAAAAGTTTTCACAAATAAGGGTATTAAAATAGAAATGGGAATAAATAACAGTTCTTGGAAAGAACAGTTGATTTTTAAGCGACAAGTTGAAATAAAGCCGCATACTTTAAACATTGGGATTCCTCGTGTGCTAAATATGTACGAGAACTATCCGTTTTGGCATGCATTACTAACTAATTGCGGATTTAATGTCGTGCTATCAGATGCTTCAACATTCCAACAATATGAATGTAGCACCAACACTATTATGTCAGATAATATTTGTTTTCCGGCAAAATTAGCACACAGTCATATTGAGAATTTAAAAAAGAAAAAGGTTGATCGAATATTTATGCCTTATGTAGTTTATGAAACTCAAGAAGATAAAAACCTAAACAACAGTTTCAATTGCCCAATTGTTTCAGCCTATTCCGATGTTATAAAAAGTGCTATCAATACTTCTATTCCTATTGATTCACCATCCATATCGTTTAAAGAGGAAGAGTTACTAAAAAGCGCATGCATCAAATATATTAAATCGCTAAACCAAAAAATAGATAAAAAAGCTCTAGCAAACGCATTTGTAAAAGCCTTAGAAACTCAGAATGACTTTACCCTACAATTAAAAAATAAGGCTCAGGAAATTTTTGATAATGCCATTAAAAATAATCGTATGGTGATACTATTGGCTGGGCGACCCTATCATCACGATTCACTAATTCAGCACAAAATATCAGATGCAATTTGCAACTTCGGTGTCGATTTAATTACCGATGATATTGTACGATACGACACTACACTTTTAGATGGACCACAAGGGTCGATAATGCAGTGGCAATACACAAACCGTATAATTAAAGCTGCGCATTGGGTGGCAAAAAGTAATGAAAATGTACATTTTGTTCAGTTGTCTTCGTTTGGCTGTGGCCCCGATGCATCTATAAACGACGAGGTAAATGATATTTTAAAACGAGCCCATAAAAACCTGACAATTCTTAAAATTGATGATGTAACCAACCAAGGTTCAATGCGTTTGCGAATTCGTTCATTAATTGAAAGTTTGAAGTTTAAGGAGGATAAAGTTAAAAACGAAAAAGGAGTAGTGCCCAAAAATGCAGTATTTACTGATAAAGATATTCATAAAACAATACTAGTTCCCTATTTTTCAGAGTTTTACTCTCCGCTTATTCCAGCTCTATTTAAAATGACGAGTTATAATATAGAGAATTTGCCGCCAAGCGATAACCTTTCGCAAGAATTTGGACTTAAGTATATTAATAACGAAGTCTGTTTTCCGACAACGGTAATAATTGGTGATATATTAAAAGCTTTACATTCTGGAAAATACGATTTGGATAATATAGCTATAGGGATCACTCAATCAGGGGGCCAGTGTCGAGCTACAAATTATATATGTTTGTTAAAAAAGGCTATGCGCGAAGCAGGTTTTAATAACGTTCCGGTAATATCTGTTGCTACTAATGATAGTATTATAAATGAACAGCCTGGTTTTAAGATAGATTGGATGAAACATGTAAACAAAATTTTAAATACCTTACTGTTTTGTGATTCAATTTCTAAATTATACTATGCTTCATATCCTCGTGAAACTGTAATTGGAAAATCGGATGAATTAAGAGATTACTATTTGCAAAAGTTAGCCTTAAATATCGAAAATTTTAAAACAAAAGATGTACTTAAATTATTTCAAGATGCAGTAAATGATTTTAATAAAATAATTGATAAAAACAAGGTTGTTTCACGCATTGGTGTTGTGGGTGAGATATTTGTAAAATATAACTCGGAAAGTAATTTTAATTCAGTAAAGTGGATACAAAATCAAGGGGTTGAGGTGGTGCTTCCTCCATTATTAGATTTTTCGATGCAATATTTCGTAAACAGAAAAATTAATATTGAGAATGACATAGAAAATGGTTCAGGTTTTTTTAATAACTCATTAGTTTCGCTTGTAAATAAAATAGCTGATTCAAGGATTTCACAATTTAATAAAATTGGCAAGAATTTTCCTTTTTTCATTCCATTTACAAATATTCATCATGAAGCCAAACATGCTTCTAAAATTGTTAATCTTGCTGGTCAATTTGGTGAAGGTTGGTTGATTCCTGCCGAGTTTGCTTTTTTTGCCGAAAACAACATCAAACATGCAGTAAGTCTTCAGCCATTTGGATGTATTGCCAACCACATTGTGGCTAAAGGCATTGAGAAGCGTGTACTGCAACTATATCCAGAAATGAATCTACTTTTTTTAGATTTCGATAACGGTACAAGTCAAGCCAACATGCTGAACCGTTTGCACTTTATGGTGAAAAATGCAAAGTCGAGCTGTGAATATGAAGTTGTAGAAAAATAAAATCTCAATTAAACTGATGTTTTTTGGTACTAAATGAGATAAAATATCAGAAGTAAATGAGACTGATTATAAATTAATCGAAACTTCGTGAGAATATTCAGTACTTCAAGAGATTGATTATAAGTTGGTTTTGGTTACGGGTGTAATCATGTTAGTAGGTAGTAAGGCTTTTATTGGTTTGCGTGTTGTTTTTCTAGAAAAGGGTGAAGCCCAGAGTAATATGGGTATTCAAATAGTGTATATTTTAATAGTAATTATTGGCGAATTAATTTGCTCAGGCAGCTTTGTTGAACTGGCAAAAATAAATCAAGCTAGTTGTTAGTTTGGTGGTTGAGTATTAGTGCCACGACTTTGAGTCGTGGCACTAATTTCTGACTAATACCCAAATTGAGCGATTCTCGCTCACGATTTAGTTCTTGTAAGTATTTCACTACACTTTGTTTGTGAAACACTACAATCTCTACATCGGGGTTAACTCTAAGTAAAGCGCTTGTTCGCTATGCTCCAATCGCTCAACTTAGATAATAAACAAACTCAATAAAAATAATTCTAAAAAAGAAGTAAAATTTACCATGATCAACAAATAATAAATAAAAGCTATTAAACGGACGTATTTTAATCCGTTCCTGTCAAACTATTAGGGGTTAAAAAAAGCAATTAAACTCATACTTTTTTTTTGATCGATAAGCTTACATATTTGCGAATTATTTCTTCATTTAATCCTACAGTGCCAGAACCGTTGCCTTTTTATCAGAAATGATTGCCCCAATAGGGGTGCTGTTTCAGATGTATATTTCTGTTCATTTTCATCGTGCAATATAAAGGTTTAATGTTTTAGCTTAATTAGAAAAAGATGCAAAACAATATAAAACAGCAGAAAACAGTAAAAAACAGTAGTTAAAATAAATAAAAGTTGTAAATTTGAAAAGAGTATTCATCAAATGTAAAGTACTATGAAAAACGCAGCAAACAAATTTGAGGTATTTAAGGTCTTTCAAAATTCAGAATCGTTCTTTCAGGAAAAAAGCAAAGAGCAATCAAATGCACTAATTTTTAGACAGCTTTTAGTTATTTGTGCATTTACATTTTTATATGGCATAATAATGGGCAGTTACCATAGTTTTGCACAATCTTTAGCTGCGGGAGTTAAAGTGTTACTGTTGTTTTTGGGAGCTTTTGTTATTTGTTTTCCATCGTTTTTTGTGATACAGCAAGTGTTGGGTTCAAAAATGAACCTGAGACAAATGCTTGTAATTGTATTGAGTGGTTTGGTTCTTACCTCTGCCTTAGCGCTTTCGTTTTCACCTATTGTTGTCTTTTTTCAGCTTACTGGGGGTAATTATCATTTTTTGCAATTATTGCATGTGGCAGTATTTATTTTTGCAGGTATTTTTGGGATGCGTTTAATGATAGATGCACTTAAATTCGCTTGTGAAAAACGTAATATTTATCCACAAATTGGGGTTGCTGTGTTCCGCATTTGGGTGGTTATTTTGGCTTTTGTAGGTATTCAACTGGCTTGGAATTTACGTCCATTTTTATCGGAGAAAAATGAAGACTTTAAACTATTTAGAGATTATGAGGGTAATTTTTATACTGCCATTGCTTATTCTGTAAAACAATTGGTAACTGACGATGAGCTTCCTCAAACGGATACGAAAAAATCAATTTATCTTTATGTTGATACAACACAAGTAATGACAAGCGATACAAGTGAAATTTTCAAAATGTTGAAGGACTAGGATATGGAAAATGATATATTAACATTAGAAGATGTGGCTAAATATTTAAAGATGAAACCTCAAACCATTTATACTTGGGCACAAAATGGAATAATTCCAGCTGCAAAATTGGGTAAGGAGTGGCGCTTTAAGAAATCGATTATCGATAAATGGTTTAATCAACATATTGACGATAAATTTTCAGAGTTTATTTAAGAAGATAATAAAAAAAGACTCACATTTCTGCAGATATCTTTCAAACGATTTTTAATAAACTTATTAAATTCAGAGTAAAGAAGATGATTATGTACAATAAAATAATCAGTTCTAACATTGGAATTCATCTAATTTTATGAACTT
This sequence comes from Salinivirgaceae bacterium, assembly GCA_016342715.1. Lineage (GTDB taxonomy): Bacteria > Bacteroidota > Bacteroidia > Bacteroidales > SZUA-534 > JAEINW01. The sequence continues at coordinate 6,446 of JAEINW010000115.1, forward strand.
AAATTCTTAAATCAACGCAGGCTAATTTTCCCTTGGTTTTTCTTCCATATATTTTTCGGTGCGATAAAATTTGGTACGCTTCAGCAGTAGTTTGTATTTTTAAAAATTACTGGTGAAGCACTAAAACCAAAATTCGGTGCCGTATAACCCATATCAGTAAGTTGATGTTTTTATTTCACTTCGCCATTATCAGCGCTTAAGCAATGTTAGCCGCCATTACGACTAAAAGTATACAAATTATTCCCGTCAATTACCGGTGAGCTGCAAGGTTCTGTAAAACTACCTTCATCGTTTTTGTATTTATAGGTCCAAACTTCGCCATCACTGTTAGCATTTAAACAGGCTATTGTCAAAATTGCTTGTATCTGTATTTTTAATTATAGTTTTATTGCCAAAAACCTCAGAATATGACAATAATTTAAATATATGATTACTTGTAAATTAACTTGTCAGAAAATTGGATATGACGTCGATGTTCAGGATGTTAGAAGAATAAGGACACTCATTTTTTTATTGGAGAATATCAACATCGAAAGCAAAGGAGATATTTCATATCAATTTTAGATACTTATTTTCAAGGAGAAGTTAATTTATAGAGATTAGAGCTTATTACAATGTTTGTATTTGCATTGTGCAAAGTTCAAAGTGTTGGTTTTGATAAGTTATCTAATAACCCTGATAGGGAGATGCTAGTATGCTCAAGTTTGATGCGTATACAACGATTTATTGCTCATTATTTTTAGCTCAGACTTAATTGAAAAACTTATTTTTGGCCTATATAACATAGCGAATATATTATTAAACTCTAAAAATAAGGTTCTTATAAATGCTGCAATTTTTTGCCTTGTTCTTAGATAATTTACGTAATAATATTTCATATATTGGCATTAATATTTTATCAATTAATAACAAAAAAAACATGAATAAATTTACTCTATTATTTTGGGTGCTACTAGTTGCATCTAATGTATTTGGACAATTTGAAAGTTCAAGTAGATCCGAAATTCCGTCTACTGAAAAAGTTAATGGCACAAAATTACAAAACGAAGATGCTAAAAGAAGCACAAAGTCAGTTATCATAGCTCCTTGGAGTACCGATTTTGCTGATAACCTTATTCCTGAAAATTGGGGAAATTTTGATGTCGATGGCGATGGATACTTCTGGGAAACTACAGAAATTAATTCAGGTGTATATGGTCTAATTTCAGAAACATTTCGCATGGACATATACGATGCATTAACTCCTGACAACTATTTAACAACAACTAAGGTTGATCTTTCTGCTTTAACAAATCCTGTTATGAATTGGAAAGTTATGGCTATTAGTGATACTGATTTTGCTGAACATTATTCAATTTATATTTCAACAACAGGTAACACTGTAGCTGATTTTACCGATGCTGCAATTTTTAGTGAAACACTTGCCGAAGGTGGTGTTCAATTAGACAGATCGATTAGCTTAGCGGGTTATGGCAATGAAATATGGATTGCCTTTAGAAATCATGATTGTACGAATCAGTTTTTCCTTGCAATTCCTGAATTGGCATTTGCCGAAGGTGAACCTGTAGCCGATCCTGTTATTATAGCTCCTTGGAGTACCAATTTTGCCGATAACCTTATTCCTGAAAATTGGGGAAATTTTGATGTCGATGGCGATGGATACTTCTGGGAAACTACAGAAATTAATTCAGGTGTATATGGTCTAATTTCAGAAACATTTCGCATGGACATATACGATGCATTAACTCCTGACAACTATTTAACAACAACTAAGGTTGATCTTTCTGCTTTAACAAATCCTGTTATGAATTGGAAAGTTATGGCTATTAGTGATACTGATTTTGCTGAACATTATTCAATTTATATTTCAACAACAGGTAACACTGTAGCTGATTTTACCGATGCTGCAATTTTTAGTGAAACACTTGCCGAAGGTGGTGTTCAATTAGACAGATCGATTAGCTTAGCGGGTTATGGCAATGAAATATGGATTGCCTTTAGAAATCATGATTGTACGAATCAGTTTTTCCTTGCAATTCCTGAATTGGCATTTGCCGAAGGTGAACCTGTAGCCGATCCTGTTATTATAGCTCCTTGGAGTACCAATTTTGCCGATAACCTTATTCCTGAAAATTGGGGAAATTTTGATGTCGATGGCGATGGATACTTCTGGGAAACTACAGAAATTAATTCAGGTGTATATGGTCTAATTTCAGAAACATTTCGCATGGACATATACGATGCATTAACTCCTGACAACTATTTAACAACAACTAAGGTTGATCTTTCTGCTTTAACAAATCCTGTTATGAATTGGAAAGTTATGGCTATTAGTGATACTGATTTTGCTGAACATTATTCAATTTATATTTCAACAACAGGTAACACTGTAGCTGATTTTACCGATGCTGCAATTTTTAGTGAAACACTTGCCGAAGGTGGTGTTCAATTAGACAGATCGATTAGCTTAGCGGGTTATGGCAATGAAATATGGATTGCCTTTAGAAATCATGATTGTACGAATCAGTTTTTCCTTGCAATTCCTGAATTGGCATTTGCCGAAGGTGAACCTGTAGCTGATGAAGCAGTTACATTTAATGTAGATATGAATAATGTTGAAACAACAATATTTGATCCTGCAGTCGACATTGTTACTATATCTGGAAGTTTTACAGATCCTACTTGGCAAGAACCAACTTTAACAGATTTAACATTTTCTGATGATGATGCAGATGGAATATATTCACTTACATTAGCACTTACTACAAATGGTAGTTATGAATATAAATATTATGTTAATGCAGGCTTGACTGGTGTCGAATGGGAAGGTGGACTTAATAGATCTTTTGACTTTGCTGGTGAAACATTAGTTTTGAATGATGTTTTTGGCGACGAACCAGTTAGCATAAAAAATGTTAGCAGTACTAAAGTAAATGCATATCCTAATCCTACTTCTGATATTTTTACTTTAGATTTGGAGGAATATTCTATGGTTACGATCTTTAATATTGCAGGTCAAAAAGTGTATAATAATTTTATCAATGGGCAAACTTCAATTGATTTAAGCAATGTAGAAACCGGTATTTATATGATAAATATTGTAAATGATAATTATTCAACACAAACTAAAATTATTAAAAAGTAAGTATCAATAAAAAAAATAACTAGTCAAAAATAGGTAATGCAAATGTTTTTGAGTGGAATACATTATTTTTTAACAGCCGGTAAAGTTAGCTTTACCGGCTGTTTTGCAATTATAAGGTTTGTATTAAAGTGAGCTTTGCACCATTTATTAAGGTTAGTGAGCTTATAGTATACTGCCAATTTCTAATGGTTATCGATTTAAACTAAAGAGGCCGCTACTATGTGCTTTGCCAATATCAGCTTTCCATAAAATATTGGTGTTGTCTGAAAAGGCATTTGCATCCCAACCCGTTTCATCGCTTATTCCGTTTGGGTAATTAACTTCCGATTATTGGAATTAAAATGAATTTTAATTTGAAGGACGCAATTTATGATCTATCAAATATTAAATAATTACATTTGATAGATCATCGATAATTGAGAAATGATAGAGGCGAAAAATATCGAACTGATAGTGAACGAAATATTCCTTTTGCATTTCTAAATTAGAGTAATTATTTAATAAATATAGTGTGACTTTATATAATCAAAAAGAATAGTATTATGGACAATAATGTACAAATAAATGATGATGCCTTGGTATCAGGAGAGTCTATAATATCTCTTTACAAAGGACTTCCCGAATCACTTCAAGACATTGTAGGTACACTACTAAATAAAAGGGGAATTTCAAATTTGAAACAAGGTAATTGGTATAAGTTAAATGCATTTGTAAGTATTATTGAAGAGATAGATAGCATATTTGGTAGCCAAACCATTTATGAAATAGGAAAAGAAGTGCTAAATACAGCACTAATCGCGGATCCTGTAAAAAATTTGGTACAGGCATTCGATAAATATCAAATTACCTACAATATGAATCATAGAAATAGTGAATGTATATTTTTTGTTATGGAAAGTAATACAAAAAAGAAACGAATTCAAGTTTCGATTTTGAATCCTTATCCATTTCATATTAATAGAGGTTTATTGACATCTTTGGCGAGGAAGTATCCACCGAAAAAAGGAAAAATACCAGAAGTAACTTTAGATGAAGCAAAAAGTGTGTTTCCAAAGGGTATATATAATATAACCTGGTAATTTCATATTTGTATGAAAAAAAATAACATCGGATTGGAGTAATTCAAATCGGTTCGGAAATGAAATTTAACATTTTGATTATTAGAAAAAGAGGCTGTACAAAAAGTTCTAAACAAAAAATTTGTAGTTTCAAATTGAAAGTAATAGACCGAACCTGTCTGCTGCAGGCAGGCATTTCTCTGAAAAGACTGATTTATACGGATTAAATCAGCGAACGACTTTAGCCCTAAAAGAAGTTAAAATCAGTTATAATCAGCGTTCTGTTTTTCCTTAACTTTCAAATTGTAAGTTGTTTAGAGAGGAGTAAGCCTTTTTAGACAGCCTCTTTCAAAAATATCTAAATTTTTAGCTTATTTATACAAACATCTGTATGAAGTATCGCCAGTCATTTTTACTTTAAAAGAAACATCTTTAGCCACTATAAAAGTTTCAAAAGGCTTGTAAGTATTCCATGTTTTTTCGCCCGGTAATTGTACTTGCATTTCGCCCGATGTTACGGTCATATGCTCAACAGAACTTGTTCCAAATTCGTATTCACCAGCTTTCATAGCTCCAATAGTTGCTGGTCCTTCAGTAGTTTCAAAAGCAATTGATTTTACCTTACCGTCAAAATATTCATTTGTTTTAAACATAGCTTTTCATTTTAATTGATTCAAGGCAAAATTAGAAATTATACAGGAGTCTAAAATGGGTCTTATCATCTGCTAATATGTTTGTTAACATAAGTGATTTTGTTAGGCTTAAAGGCTTGATAATTAAATAGTAAACAGAAAATTGATTTTTATCATGTTAACTTATTGATCAACAATGGATAAAAAATAATTATACTTGCGATATGTAAATAAATACATAACGAATTTTATACTTTTTGTAAACGATTTTACAGATTGATATTTTAAAACAAAAAAAGCATTAAAACCAAATGCAAAAAAAATGGTTATATGGGTAATTTAAAACGAATCTAAATAACCTTTTGTTGTCATTTAGACTTCAAGTGAAAATAAATATTAAATAATAATACGAATTGAATAATAAAACACATAAAAAAAAATGAACAACAATTTTTATATCGTACCACCAGCACAGAACGAACCGGTATTGTCGTATGCACCAGGTACTCAGGAACGCGAAGAGTTAAAACACACGCTGGAGTGCTTTAACAATGGAATGGTTGAAATTCCGATGGTAATTGGGGGAAAAGAAGTTAAAACAAACGATCATGTGGATATTGCGCCACCTCATAATCATAAACATAAAATAGGTTTTTACCATAAGGGTGGAAAAGAACATTTGCAGATGGCCATTGATGCGGCTCTAGCAGCAAAGGAGAAATGGGAAAACATGTCGTGGAAAAGCCGTGCTTCTATTTTCTTGAAAGCAGCAAATTTATTGGCCGGCCCGTATCGCTACCGAATGAATGCAGCTACCATGATTGGGCAATCGAAAAACCCATTTCAATCGGAAATTGATGCTGTGGCAGAATTGGTTGATTTTTTCCGTTTCAATGTACGATACATGACAGAGATAATGGAGCAGCAACCACAATCAAATGCCATGAATTGGAATCGTACAGAACAGCGTCCATTAGAGGGTTTTGTGTTGGCAATTTCTCCGTTTAACTTCACATCTATTGGAGGTAACTTACCTACAGCTCCTGCCATGATGGGAAATACAGTGGTTTGGAAACCCGCTCAAACACAAGCCTATTCGGCTCGTATAATAATGGAAATTTTACAAGAAGCTGGGTTGCCCGATGGCGTAATTAATATGGTTTTTGTTTCGGGTCGCGATACTTCGGATGTTTGCTTTAATCATCGCGATTTTGCGGGAGTTCACTTTACAGGATCAACAGCCGTGTTTCAAGATATTTGGAAAACCATAGGAAATAATATTCATAACTATAAATCGTATCCTAGAATTGTGGGTGAAACCGGGGGTAAAAACTTTATTTTGGTTCACGATTCGGCGCGTGCAAGTCAGGTTGGCACCGCTATTACCCGTGGTGGATTCGAATACCAGGGACAAAAATGTTCAGCAGTATCGAGGGTTTATATTTCTAAGAAATTCTGGCCAATTATCAAAGAGGAAATAAAGTGCGATTTGGATATGATGAAAATGGGTTCGCCCGATGATTTTGGTAATTTCTTTAATGCGGTTATCGATGAAAAAGCTTTTAATAACATTAGCGGATTTATTGATAGAGCAAAAGAGGCAAAGGATGCTGAAATAATTTTTGGAGGATCTTATGATAAATCGGTGGGTTATTTCATTGAACCTACGGTTATTTTGACAACAAACCCGCATTACGAAACAATTGAAGAAGAAATATTCGGACCTGTGGTTACTATTTATTTATATGAAGATGGGAAATTTGAAGAGACCATTGATTTGGTAAATAATACTTCCATTTATGGATTAACCGGAGCCATTTTTGCAAAAGATCGTGCGGTTGTAGAATTGGCATTACAAAAATTGAAACATGCCGCTGGTAATTTCTATATTAATGACAAACCAACGGGTGCTGTGGTGGGTCAGCAGCCATTTGGTGGTGGCCGCGGTAGTGGAACCAATGACAAAGCAGGTTCATCTATAAATTTATTGCGCTGGGTATCGCCACGTACTATTAAAGAGAATTTCTTACCCGATAACAGTTTTAAATATCCGTTTTTGGGTGAATAATTATTATCAAAAAACCCTGCGAGGGTTATAAACCCTCGCAGGGTTGCATTAAAAAAATGAACTACTATTTTAAGAAAAGGAAGATATGTCAGATAAAATTATAAAAAATAAAGAAGAAAGCCAGATTGCCAATGTAAGCTCTATTGATCAAAAACAGGTTAAAGAGTTGCTAAAGAAACTTGGCGTAGAGGAGAAGAATTACGGATTAAGTACCGGAGCTCAATGGATTGAAACGAAAGGCAAAAGCGTTGATTCATTTACACCCATTGATGATTCAAAATTAGGTTCGGTAATTACTGCTACCAAAGCCGATTACCAAATGCTTATTGAAAAAGCTTCAGAGGCATTTAAAGTTTGGAGAGAAACTCCGGCACCAGAACGTGGTGAAATTGTTCGCCAGATTGGATTGGCTTTACGCGAAGCTAAAGAAGATTTAGGAAAACTTGTTTCTCTTGAAATGGGTAAAATTTACCAAGAAGGTTTGGGCGAAGTTCAGGAAATGATTGATATCTGCGATTTTGCTGTTGGGCAATCTCGTTTGTTAAACGGATTTACCATGCATTCGGAGCGCAGAAACCATCGCATGTACGACCAATATCATCCGCTAGGAGTTGTGGGAGTAATTACTTCATTTAACTTCCCGGTGGCTGTTTGGGCATGGAATTCAATGATAGCTGCCATTGCTGGCGATGTTGTTATCTGGAAACCCAGTTCAAAAACTCCTTTAACCGCTATTGCAACTCAAAAAATCATTCAAAAAGTATTAACTGAGAATAAGGTACCAGAAGGAGTATTTAATTTAATTGTGGGTTCATCGCGCGAATTTGGTGACGATATGTTGCATGATAAACGCATTCCATTAATTTCTTTAACCGGATCGACTAAAGTTGGTAAACATGCCAGCGAAATTGTAGGTGCTCGTTTGGGAAAAACTATTATGGAATTGGGTGGAAACAATGCAGTTATTGTGTCGCAACATGCCGATTTAAGCATGGCTATTCCATCCATTGTTTTTGGAGCTGTGGGAACTGCAGGCCAACGTTGCACTTCAACCCGTCGTGTAATAATTCACGAAAGTATTTACGATCAAGTTAAAGATTCATTGGTAAGTGCCTACAAACAATTGGGTTGTAAAATTGGTAACCCAATGGAAGAGAAAACTTTAATTGGACCTTTAATTGACGAATGGTCAGTAAAAGCATTTTCTGATGCCGTACGAAAAGTTGAGGAAGAAGGTGGAAAAGTAATTTTTGGTGGAAAAGTATTGGACGGGAAACGTTATCCAAGTAAAAACTATGTAGTGCCAGCTATTGCTGAAGCTGAAAATCATTTTAAAATTGTGCAGGAAGAAACTTTTGCTCCCATAGTTTACCTAATTAAATATAAAACATTTGAAGAGGCTTTGGCATTAAATAATGGAGTCCCTCAAGGATTATCATCATCGGTATTTACGTTGAATATGCGTGAGTCGGAAATGTTCTTGTCTGAAGCTGGTTCCGATTGCGGTATTGCGAATGTAAATAGTGGAACTTCAGGTGCCGAAATTGGTGGCGCTTTTGGTGGCGAGAAAGAAACGGGTGGAGGCCGTGAATCGGGTTCCGATAGTTGGAAGGCTTACATGCGCCGTCAAACCAATACCATTAATTATGGCGATGAATTACCATTGGCTCAAGGTATTAAATTTGCTTTTTAAAACCTTTTTGATAGACTATAAATAAACACTCTGATTTAAAAATGACCTGGAATATTATTTCTGGGTCTTTTTTTTTATAGCAGAATTTGTTAACTTCACTCATGACCAATGGGAGTAATTCTTATTAGATGTTTGGAAAAGGAATAAACAAATTCGTACTACAAACAAAAGTCGTGGCATGAATCGTTTGTAAGTTTTGAAAAAAACATACTTATCTGATTTTAAAAAGGGCTGAAATATTTATTTCGGGGCTTGTTAAATTGGATTACGCAGTATTAAGTTAAATAGCAATAAAATTCTTAAATTTGATTACACTAACCGCAATTTGTAAACCGATGAGTATTATAGTTGAAAAATTATCTGATGACGATATTAGAAAAAGAGACATTTACAACTGGCCCATTTGGGAAAAAGAAGTTTCAGTATTTGACTGGATCTACGATGATAAGGAACAATTCTATTTAATAGAAGGAGAAATAAAAATAATTGCCGATAATAAGGAATACAACATATCTCCGGGAGATTTTGTTACTTGTACCAAAGGACAATCATGTAAATGGGAAATAACTAAATACGTAAAAAAACATTATCAGTTTTTTGAAGAATAAAAAAATCCGGTACGAGAACCGGATTTTTTTTATTTTCAAATCTATTTTCTGTTTTTAAAACAGAATAAAGTGCAATTATTTTGTAAAATAACAATCAGGTTTATTGCTTAATAATTTTCAAAACCTGAGGAGTGTTACCGTAAACTTTTACATAGTAAATTCCATTTGCAAAGCTTGATAAGTCTATTTCTGTATTGTTATCTGTAATATTTAGTTGCGCTACAAGGCTACCAAATTGATTTATTACTTCAACGTTTGACGTAGTATTTGTTCTAAAATTAAAAATTCCATTTGATGGATTTGGATATATTTCCATTGTGTTTTGTGCAAGAACAGCTTCTTGGTCAAATCTGGTATCTATATTTGTCATTGTTAGGTTGACTGTGGTTCCCATTCCGGCTTTTACCATCTCATGAAAATATGCCATGTTAAAAAGGTCAATTCTGTCATCAACTGTGTGATATGCCCATGTAAAATCACCTAGCATATAGGATTCAATCATTAAAATGGCACCAATTTCAACTTCCCAAAATGGAGAATGATCGCTATACGATATGCCAGGGCTATAAATAGTTGGATCGAGATCGAGATTGTGAGAATTTATAACAGATACCATAGTATTTGCAATGCGCAACGATTCAGAGTCTGCACCTGCATGAATATCAAAAACTCCATCGTTATCGCTATCATAAGCAAGCATGTCAAAATTTAAAACACCAATAAATTTGGATTCATCTATGGCAAGATTTGCTGTATAATGCTCGCTTCCCAATAAGCCAATTTCTTCCTCATCCCAAAGGGCATATATTAATGTGTAATTTAAGTCAATTTTTGATAAGATGCGTGCAATTTCAATTACTGCTGCTGTTCCACTGGCATTATCATCTGCAGCATAATCGGTTACTGCATCATAATGACCGCAAATCATAAAAATGGAATCTGGATTTGTTCCCCCTAGCTGAGTTGCAATTACGTTTATTCCATCGTCGTTAAAATATTGCTTATCAACTGTAAGTCCATATTTTTCCAATCTTTGTTTAATATAATCAGCTGCAGGATCGTTTTCGTTGTGCACTCTGCTTTTTAGTAATATTTTCTGGT